>JAWVZC010000174.1:0-8566 GCA_033722415.1 Balneolaceae bacterium
CGAAAGTACAAGAAGGAGACAAAGTAAAAGTCCATTACACAGGCACGCTGGAAGATGGCACGGTCTTCGATTCTTCACGGGATCGTGAACCTCTGGAATTTACACTCGGTGAGGGGAAACTGATTCCGGGTTTTGAAAAAGCGGTAATCGGAATGGCTGAAGGTGATTCAACCTCGGTCGACATTCCATCCGAGGAAGCATACGGGGAACGTCGCGACGATCTCGAAATCGAGGTAACCAAGGAGGAGCTGCCCGATGAAGTGGACCCGGAGGTAGGTATTCAACTCCAGGTTAAACAGAATGAGTCCGGCCGAAGCATCCCGGTTACCATTACCAAGGTTACCGAAGACAAAGTAACGCTGGATGCGAATCATCCGCTGGCGGGTAAAGACCTGAAGTTCGATATTGAACTGGTTGAGATCGCCCAGTAACCTATTTCGGGAGGGACAGAGAGTCCCTCCCTTTTTATTTTTAGGGCTTCCCCCCATTATTGTCAGACGCTCACCTCTCGTTATTTTCGCTTATCTGCCCTTCTATTTGCATTGTTTGCACTTCATTACCACATTCATTCTCATTTATTAATACAAATGGATCCTCTTCCCGTAACCGGGTACAACAGGGTAATTAATGTTATCAGTATGTTAAACCGTTATGCCGTAATTACCGCAATTTACTTCTGCTCGCTGTTCCTCTCGATTTCCTGCTCCACGAACAAAGAATCTTACCACAGGAACATACCGGATCTAGCGATCCGTCCCTACGAGGAGAACCCGAGATACTGGCAATACAAGGGAGATCCGGTTATGCTCGTGGGGGGCAGCGTACAGGATAACCTGTTCCAGGTTCGGGATCCGGAAGCACAGCTCGACCTGCTCGCCTCAGTGGGCGGCAACTATGTGCGCAATACCATGAGTTCCAGGGACGAAGGAGACATTTGGGAGTTCGAACAGCTTGAGAACGGGAAATATGATCTGGGGCAGCTAAACACAGCGTATTTCAACCGCTTTGCACATCTGCTGGAGGAGGCCTACCAGCGGGATATTATCGTCCAGATCGAACTCTGGGACCGATTCGATTTTGCGCGTGAACCCTGGCTGGAAAATCCGTTTCGGCCGGCAAACAATGACAATTACACACCCGCTGAGATAGGTCTGGAAAATGAATATCCCGAACACCCGGGCTCGAACAACAACCCGTTTTTCCGGTCAATACCTGAACAAGATCATAACAAAAAGCTGCTGGTATTCCAGCGAAAACGGGTCGACAAGATCCTGGACATCTCACTTCGCTACCCGAACGTACTTTACGTGATGGACAACGAAACCAGTGCCAATGCCGACTGGGGCGCCTACTGGGCCCGATACATCAAACAAAAAGCCGATTCTGTGGGCGTCGCGGTTTATGTTACCGAAATGTGGGACGCGTGGAACCTGAAAGATGAAGAGCACCGCCAAACGCTGGATCATCCCGAACGTTATGACTTCGCCGATATCTCCCAGAATAACCACAACAGCAACGACCAGCACTGGGAAAACCTGCAGTGGGCCCGTACCTATGTTTCCGAGGATCCCCGTCCTTTGAATAACGTAAAAATATACGGCTCACGTCAGAGTCCATACGGCTCGCAGCGGGATGCCCTGGAACGATTTTGGCGCAATATCATCGGCGGGGCGGCCTCGGCGCGCTTTCACCGTCCGGCGTCAGGAATCGGTTTGGGAGATACCGCACAAGTTAACCTGAGCAGTGCCGCAATGCTGTTTGACCGGTACCTGTTCTTTGACAGCCTGCCCGATACCGAGCACTCCCTGCTGCGTGATCGCGAGGAAGACGAAGCGTACCTAACCCGCCGCCTGAACGGGCAGTATGCACTCTATTTTCCCGACGGCGGTTCCGTTCAGTTGGACTTGCGCAACCGGAATGGTAATTACCTGGTTCAGTGGCTCGATATCGACCAGGCGAGATGGAAGACCGAAACCAGAATAAGCGGCGGCCAGTGGCGTACCCTGCAGTCTCCGGGAGACGGGCAGTGGGTGGCCCTGGTTGGCAGGGAAAATGAGTGATACTGACTCTTTAGAAAATTTGCCATTTCACCCGAAGCTTGTAAATTGACGTGACATTTCATTCTACACCTTAGAACATTTTTGTTTATGCAGCTACCAATGCCCTGTTTCCGTTCTGGACTTTACCCGCTTACATCTGCTCTTTTGCTATTCATCCTGGTTTGGTGCCATACGACACCCGTATCAGGCCAGTTTGCCGAAGGCGATCCCGGCGACCTGGGATTTTCGCACGAACGGCTCCAGCGCCTGGACAGCTACATTCAGCAACATGTAGAGAATGGCCAGATGGCGGGAATCAACACCTTGATTTTAAAGGACGGAAAGGCCGCCTACCTGTCGTCTCACGGGATGATGAACATCGAAGAAAACATACCGATGCGGAAAGATGCCATCTTTCGTATTGCCTCCATGTCGAAAGCGATCACATCGGTAGCGGTTATGATTCTCTACGAGGAGGGTCATTTCATGCTCAACGACCCGGTTCACGAGTATATCCCGGAATTCAACAATCCCGTCGTGGCTATACCTGATTCCACGACCGAAAGGGGATATCGTACCGAACCGGCCAAACGTCCCATCACGGTTCGTCACCTGTTGACCCACACCGCCGGCTTGACCTACGGGTACGGGGTGGCGGAAGAAGCGTATAACAAAGCGGGCCTGACCGGCTGGTACCTGGCCGGCCATGATGAGACGATCGGGTCGGTCGTTAAACGCCTGGCCCGGCTTCCCCTGCACGCACATCCCGGTAAGGAGTGGCAGTATGGCTACTCAACCGACGTGCTTGGCTATTTTGTGGAAGTGGTTTCCGGGATGTCGTTTGATGAATTTGTGCAAAAACGTATTTATGAACCCCTCGGGATGACCGACACCCACTTTTTCCTACCGGAACACAAATCGGATCGGCTGGCACCGGTCTACGGGACAGACGGCAATGGAAATCTCGAATTGACGGAGCCAACATCCACTACCGACTATATCCACGGCCCGAGGAAATGTTTTTCGGGTGGAGCCGGAATCCTTTCCACCATAACCGATTACGGCATCTTTCTACAGATGCTCCTGAATGGAGGAGAATTCAACGGTGAGCGCATTCTGAGCCCGCAAAGCGTGCGCCTGATGCGGGTTAATCACGTCGGTGACATGTTTGATTCAGGGGATGCCGGCTTCGGGCTCGGGTTTCGTGTAATCGAGGACCTGGGTGCATTCGGTGAGCTGGCTTCAGATGGTGCCTACGGCTGGGGAAGCGCCTACTACCCGGTCTATCGCCTGGATCCGGAACACAACATGGCATACCTTTTTTTAACCCAGCTTCGTCCTGCGGGGGATCTTCCGTTCAGAAACCGGTTCCACACGTTGGTATACCAGGCCTTGAATGAGTGACCGACTGAGTGAAACCGGTTACTTCTTTCGAGCGATGGTAAGGCCGTCCCGTTCGGTGATCATTACCTGCTCCACCCTCTCGTCCTCTGCCACCATCTTGTTCAGTTGATCCATGGCCCGGGCTTTGTCATCTTCGAGATTCAGTACTGATTCTGCGAGGAACACATTGTCTATCACCATCACCCCGCCACTTTTCAGCTTGGGGACAACCTCGCGGTAATAGTTTGGGTAATTCACCTTGTCGGCATCCAAAAAGACAAAATCGAACGGCCCATCCAGCTCTTTGACCGTGCGGAGGGCCTCTCCCATTTTGACTTTTATTTTGTGACCGTGCGCACTTCGTTCAAAGAAGGGACGCGCCAGGTTGGCGTACTTCTCATTGATTTCGCACGTAATGAGTTCTCCATCTTCCGGCAGGGCATCCGCCATCATCAGCGCGGAGAACCCGGCAAACATCCCAATTTCCAGCACCCTTTGCGCACCTGAAATGGCAACCAGCATCTGCAGGAGCTTTCCCACGACCCGCCCGCTGAGCATATCGGTGTACTCGAGCTCCCTGTTCGCCTTCTCAACGAGCTCCTGTATCAACTCCGGTTCCGATGTGGTATGTTCACGGGCGTAATTCTGAATATCGGGATTAATCGTCAGCATCTGTATATTTATTATGTTATCGCGTTATATGATTGAGAGTCTGGCTGCACTCCAACATCTCTTCCCGGCATTCCTGAACGTGAGCCGGGGCCTCGCAAAGCGTAAACAGCGTGTTTACTCGAAATAACTGTTTTCGTCGCAGTATCATCGTTGCCACAACCTGCAACCGGGGTACAGGATGATTGAGAAATCGTCCCTTCCCCGTACGCTGAATGAATGTTGGACTGCCACAAGGCCGCTTAAAATATTCACAATCGATCTGTTCAACAAAAACTTTCTGCCCGTGGAATTTATTCCCGCCAACGAATCGAAGTGGTTCATCGCCATATTCAAGTGGTACACCTGGCTGCTGTTCAGGCGCCGTTTTCACCGGGTATGGATTCAGCAGGAGTACCAGCCGCAGGAAGGTGACCGCACGGTTTACTACCTGAATCACCATTCCTGGTGGGACGGGCTCATTCCGCTGCTTCTCAATGAATTCCGTTTCCGGCAGCGGGCACGTGCACTTATGGAAGACCGGCAGATGAAGCATTACCGGTTCTTCCGGAAAATCGGGGCCTTTTCCATAAACCGTAATGACCCACGTAAGACGATCACATCGCTAAGATATGCCGTGCATTCGATGCAGCGGAAAAATGCCTCCCTTTTTGTGTACCCCGAGGGAAAAATTACCCCTCCCGGTACTACTCCGGAATTTGAGGGCGGCCTCGGCTGGCTGCACGAAAACCTCTCCGGAGCGGGTATTGCCTTTGTACCGATCGGCATCCACATACACACCATGCGCTCGGACAAACCGGAACTGCATCTTGCCATAGGTACGCCGACTTCCCCGGACGAGCACCTGACAAACGAAGAAAAAACCGCTTATTTTGAGAACAGCATGCAGCAGCTGTTAAACCGGCTTATCGAGGCTGCAGGATTTGAAGATTCCCGGTTCGAACGTCTGATGTAGCGCGTGTCGCCCCCGCTACCAGGTCCAGCGGTAAAGCCGTTTGGAGCGCTGTACCCAGTGGGGGGGCTCGTTGGCATACCGGATCCGCATATGGAGAAACGGCCAGAACATTTTCCAGTAGATGCGATCAGGACGTATATATTCGGTAATTCCCTCTGATACTTCCATGATATCCCTGTTGGGTATGCTGATGAAGGCATCACTACTGAAACGCTGGTAAAATGGTCCGTTATCGAGCACCCGCGCCTGCTGTATCGTGATATGTGCTTTCTCATTACTCAGCATCATCTTCCGGGCCGTTCGAAGGCCGAAAGGTGTAAGACTTTCATCGTGGAGTTCCACATTGGGATAACGGGCGATAAGCCGGCTGTTGTCCGGGCTCAGCAGCCAGGCCTGGTGCTGCTCCCGGTTTTTCCGGTTCATGACGTAATAAACCAGCGTACCCAGTTCAAAATGAAATCGCCCCCAGTACCAGTCGTTGAATTCATTGCGCATCGGCTCGTTCCCCATATTGTGATCGTGGTAGCCCGTGCCGCTGAAACTGATTTTGCGAACCCGTTCTGTTCGGGCGGTGACAGCGAGCCTGGCGTCAACTTCGGCCCTCGGCTGCACCAGATTCCAGAGGTGTCCCTCCCGGTCAAAATGCTGTGCTTCCTGCAAGAGGTCGTCGGGCATTTTTTTACTTTGGAAAGAGATGGTGCCCCGCAGCTGGTCCCCGGACGGCAATTTTTCATTCAGGGTGAGTTCATAGGTTATCTCCTCCCCCTTTTCAGCCGACTGCATCACATGATTCCCGACTTTGAGATAGGGCCTTGAAGAATCAAAATGGCAATCTTCACTGCCGAATTCGGTGAAACTGTAGTAGACCGGTTCCTGGTTTTCGTAAATTGAAATGCTGACGGCGGGATGTTCCTCGGGAAACGCATCATCCGAACGATCCCAGTTTTCCATACGCTCGATATAGCGCGTGGAAAAGGGATTTCCCTCGTAAAATATCACCACAAAACTATAAATGCCGTCGGAATCGATGCCGTCAAAATACCACCATTCGTAGGCACCGGGTTTGAATTTCTGCGTACGTTTGTCCCTGCTAAAATCAGACAGTATCTGCATGGTAACTTATTGGCATAAGAACATTACATCGTTGATGAATATAAGGGTAATTTCCATTTGTCTTGTTTCCGATTTGGGTCTTAAGTTCAGCGTATGATGATCGTAATTTATATTGCCGTTGGTTACCTGGCGGTGACCTCCGTGATTTTACTGCGAAACCGCTTCCATTTTACCCCTCTCCGGGAAACCGGCAACCTGCGTTTTGACGGGGATGCTCCCCGCGTCAGTATCTGTGTGCCGGCCCGAAACGAAGAGCGCAATATTCGGCGCTGCGTGGAATCCCTGCTCCAGCAGCGATACCCCAACCTGGAAATACTGGTACTGAATGATAATTCGACCGACCGTACGGGGGAGATCCTTAACAATATCCGCAACACTCACCCCGAGTCCGGCAAGCTCACGGTGCTGGAGGGGCGACCCAAACCGGACGACTGGCTCGGCAAACCGTGGGCCTGCCACCAGCTATCGAAACACGCCGGGGGGGATATTCTGATATTTGCTGACGCAGACACCTGGTTTTCCCGGCACCTTGTGGAACGGGTGGTGCGCAGCCTGGGTCACGATGTGGTGGATATGCTCACGGTTTGGCCCAAACAGGTGCTTGGCAGTTTTTGGGAAAAGATGATCATTCCGCTCGTATACTACGCACTGCTCAGCCTGTTACCGGTTCAATATGTGTATCGTAATCCCCGCTGGATGCCCGGTTTTCTGGCGAAACGGTTCTCCCCTCTTTTCGCTGCTGCCTGCGGGCAGTTCATGGCATTTAAAAAAAGGGCGTACAACGAGATCGGCGGACATAGATCGGTCAGGGGAAAGATCGTCGAAGATGTGGAGCTGGCCGGGCATATCAAACGAGCCGGGTTTCGGATGCGGATGTACTACGGCAGCCAAGCCGTAAGCTGCCGGATGTACCGCTCGGGCAAAGAGATCCATCACGGTTTTCGAAAAAACTTCTTCGCCGGTTTCGGGTACAACGTGTCCCTGTTTGTAATGATGGCAATCGTTCAATTGCTGGTCTATATCACTCCATTTTTCCTGGTCGCCTGGGGAATTTTCGCTGGAAATCCGCTGCTGGCGCTCTATTCCGCTATTCCTGTGATCCTGGTAATTGCGCACCGTGTACTTGTTGCCCGCTGGTTCGGCTGGAATCCCTTATGGAGCCTTCTCCACCCGCTCAGCGTATGCTGGTTCCAGTGGCTGGCGTTCGTAACCCTGAAAGATTACCTGAGCAGCAACAGCGTAAACTGGAAAGGACGACCGGTATGAAAGCACTGTGTCATTTCTTTGTTGGCTAACTGACTAATTTTTCGTTAGTTAAGCCGAAATTCAGTGTTAACTTCCAAACGCAGCAATGAAAAACGTTTCCTTTATTATCGCCTCTTTATCGATCCTGCTGATATCCACAACGACCTTCGCACAGGATGCTGAATTACTCTATTCAACCCATTGTGCGGGCTGTCACGGTGCCGACCTCCGGGGAACCACCTCGGCTTCCGCCCTTGTCAAAACTGAATGGCAGCGGGGGAATGACCGCCAGGCGATCGCTGCCACGATCAGAGAGGGCATTCCATCAACGACCATGACCACCTGGCAAAATGTATTTACAGACCGGCAAATCAAGGCCCTGGCCGATTTTATCGTAGAAGCCAATTCCGGGAAACAGGCAGGAGAAACTGCCGTTACGTCTGTCGGCCACGTACAGGAGACTGCCTCGGCTGACTCGAACCGGATCAATTCGCTGAAATACCCCCTCCAAATTGAACGGCTGGTGACCCGTGATATCTCCACCCCCTGGGGTATAGAATTTGTAAATTCCGATACCGCCCTCATTTCTGAACGCGAGGGCAACCTGAAATGGATGGTCAGGGGGACAATCGATCCGAACCCGATCAGATCGGTCCCTGCCACCCACACCGAAAGCAGTACCGGCGGGTATATGGATATCGCACTGGATCCGGAATATCACCGTAACGGCTGGGTATACCTTGCATACAGTCACACTAACGGAGACATCAACGATCCCGAGGCCCGTGCCCTTACCAAGGTTGTACGAGGCAGGATTCGCAATCACCGGTGGATCGATCAGCAGACACTTTTTGAGGTGCCCGATTCTCTGATGGTTGTCAATGGCAATCGATGGGGCTGCCGGTTCCTGTTTGATGAGCAACAGCGTCTCTATTTTTCGATCGGTGATATGGCCCGTGCTGACGATTCACAGGACCTGAGTAAGGCGGTGGGCAAGGTTTTCCGAATTAACAAGGACGGCTCGATTCCGGAAGACAACCCGTTTGTGGATCACCCGGGTGCCCTGCCACAAATTTTCACGATTGGTAACAGGAATGTACAGGGGATCGACCAGCATCCTGCCACCGGGCAGATATGGGCAACGGAACACGGGCCGCAGGGC
>JAWVZC010000175.1:0-8510 GCA_033722415.1 Balneolaceae bacterium
AGTTGATGTTGAAGGCCAACGCCCTTTATCGCGACGGCTCCAAGCTTAGTCAGCCGCTGAACAGTCTCAGTGATGTATTCGAGGAGCTGGACGAGGAGGAACTGGATGAACAGACAGCCGCCAGGCAGGATGAAGTGGTTAAAACGGCCGAAAAGATTATCCACAAATATGTGGCCAGCCGAAAGCGCCTGCCGAACCGGCGCACCGGGTATACCCAGAAGGTCAAAATCGGCGGGCAGAGCGTCTACCTGCGAACCGGTGAATATGAAAACGGTCAGATTGGAGAAATCTTTATCGATATGCACCGCGAGGGTGCCGCGTTCCGCAGCCTGATGAACTGTTTCGCGATCGCCATATCGCTGGGTCTGCAGCACGGTGTGCCGCTCGAGGAGTTCGTTGATGCTTTTACATTCACCAAGTTTGAACCAAGCGGTACCGTTCAGGGTAACCCGCACATTAAGATGACGACTTCGGTTATCGATTACATCTTCCGTGAGCTTGCGGTTACCTATCTGGGCCGAGATGACCTTGCCCACGTGCCGGCCGAGGAGATTCTCTCTCGCAAACTGCGCCCTTCCGAACAGAAGGAGGAAGAGAGCGAGGATCCCACCAAACGCCGGCAGATACAGCAGGAGCCGACCCCTAAAACGGAACCGGTAGCCGGAGGCGCCCAGGCTGCTCCGACCGAAACGGAAGGGGATTACGAAAGTGATTACGAGAGGGCCAAGCAACTCGGCTATACCGGCGACTCATGTCCCGAATGCGGCAGCATGACGATGATTCGCAACGGCACCTGCCAGAAATGTATCACCTGCGGTGCAACGACCGGCTGCTCCTAAACGCTGAGACGACCCGGGAATACTCTGCGTTATAACGGCAGCGGTTGAGATTGGCTGATTATCGACCTGCCGCCACCGGGTGTGGCGGCAGGTTCAATCATATTGAATGGTGGAATGCATTGGGTAATACTTCGGAAATATGATGATATTGTGCAATTACGGATGGCAATGAAGAATTCCCCTTGTTGCAGGCGGATACGGGGGGGGGAGTAAAAAGCAGTTGTTAATTATTTCTAATCTCTGTAAAATTGTGGCGGCGTGTTAGCCTCGCAGCTCGGGGGCTGAATGATTACACCCGTTTGAAGGGAAGGTACGGCAACAGTCAGCCGGCTGGATCGGGTAGTAACTTAACCTTGCGACTATCACTGTTACAGGGAGGGAACGGCTCAACGATTTGCCGGCTATATGATGTGATAACACTACCGGGTACAATAAGAAGGGAACATGAAAACACACTATTCCAGGTTGAACGAAACGGGAAGCCCCGAACGGTTCTCCGCATACGAGTTCAAGGCGTTACAGAGAATCATCGAAGTCGTGCAGGCACAACTGCTGCAGATTCGGCATGAACACCCGCTGGGATTGATGATGGCTGAGATTCTGGAAAAAACCGAGATCGTTCTGTTAAACCTGAGGCAGGAAAACAGCCGTGTTTTGACACACGAATATCTGCTGGACTATCAAAAAGGGGTTTGGCAACAGATCATAGTACTGGATCAGGCGACAGGCAATATCGGTGACCATACCCTTCTTGAGGAACAGAAGAGGATACTTTATTACCTGTTTAAGAGTTCTAACAGGATCTCCGGCCAGAGCAGCAAGCCGGAAAAGGCGGATCTGGTCCCGGCATAAAACCCGCCACCGGCGTCCCGGCAGAGCACCGGCAGCTATCCTCCCATTCTGACAAATGTTCACCGTCAACGAGTAGAACTCCACGTTGCAGCGTGCTGCCGGTAACCAGGATTAGCAATTACCTGCAGCTGGTTGCGGGGTGGTTCCATTAATTGCCTGGCAGTAATCCCGCAACAAACAGGACTCGATCCCCATACACGATTTCCGGTGGAGAAAACAGACTACATAGCCTTTTCTGCATCTGATTAGTTATGGAAGAAGTCGTATTTTCCTAAAAGTAATCGGCGCTCTCAATCTTTATAGGTAACAACAAGAAAAGATCAAGACGAATGAAAATATTATACATTTTCCCCCATCCCGATGATGAATCGTTCGGCCCCGCTCCGGCAATTTCGGCACAACGCAGGTGGGGCGACCAGGTGTACCTGTTGACACTCACGAAGGGCGAGGCGACCAAACAGCGCCACCGGCTGGGGGTCGGCAAAAAGGAGATGGGCGAGATCCGCTTCAAAGAGATGCAGTGTGTGGAGCGTGTGCTGGATCTGAACGGGATGACGGTGCTCGATCTGCCCGACAGCGGGTTAAAGGAGATGGATCCGATTGAGATTGAGGAGGTGATCAAGAAGCATATCCACCAGATAAAACCCGATGTGGTAGTCACCTATGCCGTTCATGGCATCAGCGGGTTTGAGGATCACCTGGTGTCGCACGCCGTGGTTAAGCGCGCCTACTGTGAACTGAAAAGGGAAGGATATCATTACCCCCGGCGGCTCGCCTTTTTTACCCACTACAGCGAAGAGGAAGTCGAAAGTTCCTTTGACCTGACATCCTCGAAGCGGGAGGAGATCGACTGCTGGGTGGAAACCGATGAAGAGGATATGCAAAAATTTGAGGCGGCGCTTGACTGTTACGAAACCTACCAGCAGGTGGTGGAGGAGAGCGGGGTTCGGGATGCGGTTTCGGGCAAGGTGGCGTTCGAGTTTTTTCAGGAGCGGATGGAGCCCGAGGCCACCCACCTTACCCAGGGGCTCGGCTAATGGTTGATCTCCAGCCCGTCATCAGGACTTACCGGCAAATCCGTTATGGTACATGCGATAGTTGACCTAAACATGAGCAAATTCCGGGAGTGATGAACAGATATCCATTTTGGTTTAAGGGGACGATGATACTGGTGGGATTGACGCTTCTTTTCCTGATCCTGTCATATGGCAAATTCATCCTGATGCCCCTGGTGTTTTCGGCCCTGTTGTCGATGTTGCTCGTGCCCGTTACCAAGCAGTTCGAAGACTGGAAGTTGGGGAGGGCGGGTTCCATCGTGGTGGCGCTGATATTGGTGGTTGTTTTGATATCCGGGGTGCTGTCCCTGTTCAGCTGGCAGTTCGTTCAATTTGCCGAGGAGCTGCCGCAGGTTACCGACCGGCTGAAGGAGATCAATACCGACGTGTTGTCCTTTATTGACAACCGGCTCGGAATTGCCCCCGACCAGCAGACTGATTACCTGGAACGGGCCCTGGACAATGTTATTGAGCGCAGCGGAGAGTATGTGACAGGATTGGTCAACACGACTACCAACCTGTTTACCACGCTCGGGCTAATGCCGATTTTTATTTTTTTCATGCTCTACTACCGCGAAATGTACCACACGTTTTTAAACAAGATTATCGAACGGCGCAGCCATTCTCAGGTGGATGCCGTAGTACACAAGGTGCAGGAGGTCACGCAAAACTACCTGCTGGGACTGATCACGGTAATCCTGATACTGGCCGTGCTGAATACTACCGGGCTGCTGATAGTGGGTATTGATCACGCCATCTTCTTTGGGGTATTTGCCGCATTCCTGGCGATTATCCCCTATATAGGCATCATTATCGGCAGCCTGCCACCGCTGCTCTATGCCCTGTTCCTGACCGATTCCCTGCTCTACCCGCTCGGGGTGATTCTGGTGTTTGTGATTGTTCAGTTCCTGGAGGGCAATTTTATCACTCCGCGAATTGTCGGGTCCCGTGTCAGCATTAACCCCTTTATCGCGATGATCGCCCTTATCACAGGCGGACAACTGTGGGGTATTTCCGGGATGATCCTATTTGTTCCGCTGGTCGGCATCCTGCGCGTGGTTTTTGATGAAATACCTGCACTGCGCCCTGTCGGCTACCTGCTGGGAAATGAGAAGAGATATGTTGAAACGCAGCCACCCAGTGAAGCGGAATAAGTTTTTGCGGGTATACAGTGCCGCTATCCCAAAATTGCAGGTCTCGTTTGCCATATTGCCCGCAGAAACGGCCACCACGGCACGCTGTACATGATGTTGAGATCCTGGCGGAAGTTGGTCTCTTCACCGAGAAAGCGGAACACTTCATCCAAGGTATTGTTCTTGAACAGTTCGGCAAACACCTTGCGTGCATCCCCGGGATGGTCATGCAGGATCTGGAGCAGCCAGAGGTCATATTTTCGGTATCTCAGTTCCGATCTGGGAGCGGGAGCCGGCTTGCCATTTGCAAGCAGGCTGTCCAGTATCATATCGGAATGCTGCTGGATTCTGCGAAAGGTGTACCCGGTGCTCGGTTTGGTCAAACCCGCATTGGCTCCCAGATTCAGCACCCGGGGTGCATACCAGGCCTCCCGAATTCCGTCATCCATCGGAATTTTACCGAACTCAACCCGGTCAATATGATAATCTAGTTTTTTAATGCCGTACCGGTTGTACAGGTAGAGTTCGATTTTTTCCTGGTAAAGCTCCGGGGCATCGGGCTCCCTGGAAAAGATCGTATATTCAAGCAGGGCCGTTCGTTTGGTCCACGGCAGCACGTACATGAAAGCGAGTCCCCCGTGATAGGTATCGTCAAAATCCATCAAGATAAACGATTCGGGATCGAAGCAATCTGAACTGGTGCGGAGATCCCACCCTAGGAAATGCTGAACAAGCGGGTATTCCGGTTCCCTGATATGGGAGGGGGTAAATACGCTTTGAAAAATATAGTCAGCGGTAAACGTACCCTCCTTGCAATGGATCTGAGCACGTTCTTCGTTACCGGAAATTCCGGTTATGGGGGTTTCGAGCAGGGTCACGTTTTCCTGCCGGGTTAGCCTATCGAACACATATGCCCTGAAATCACCACTCCGAATGCAGTGATAGGAAAATTCTCTGAGTTCCTCCTGAAGGTGGGTTTCGTTCACGAAAATATCGGATCTGGTCCACGTTTTGTGTACGATTTCGTTAAAGACAGGTAACTCTTTTTCCCAAAAACACCACGTTTTGTCATTTTCTGTTTCCAGTTCCCGGTCTACCACCAGAATCTGTACTTCCGGTGGCAGCGATTGTGCCATGCGCCAGGCCAGGCTTAGCCCGGATGAACCGGCACCTGCTATGATGTAATCATATTGATCCGCCTGGGTACTCATCATACTCCGTAACACTTCATTATTTTCCGCTTAATTCCCGGAATATTGCAATATTGTTTTCAATAACCGTCGGTGCAAGTATAACTTTACTTCTTCGGGAAATAGTTGAATTTTTGTTAAAAACCGAAGATCATTTCTTACCCTTAATAATGGCCGTTGCTTCACAGGCGCGGCCCCCTATATTACGGGGATCATTACGATATCGAAAGGATAATTATGATTGGTTCAAAGCTTGTTGTACTGATGTTTCTTTTGCTGTTTGCTATTTCCGGCATATCGAATTCACAGCCGGATGGGGTTGAGAACGATCCCCTGCGGGTAATGAGTTATAACATCAGGTATCACAACCCGGACGACGGGATCAACAGATGGACAAACAGGCGCAACCGCGTAGCCAACCTGGTCAGATTCAACAGGGCGGATATTATCGGAATGCAGGAAGTCTTGCACAGCCAGCTGAAATGGCTTGACCAGCACCTCGAGGGGTACGCATGGGTGGGAGTGGGCCGAACCGACGGTAAAATGAAGGGGGAATACTCCCCGATTTTTTACGACACCAGTCGCGTGGACAGTCTTGACAGCGGAACGTTTTGGCTGTCCCCCCAACCGGATGAACCGGGTGTTGGATGGGATGCGGCCCTGCCCCGCATCTGTACCTGGATTCTGTTGCAGGAACGATCTTCCGGCAGGGAACTGATGGTGTTTAACACTCATTTTGACCATATCGGCGAAATTGCCAGGGATGAAAGTGCCAAGGTGATTTTGGATAAAATGGATGAGCTGTCGGACGCCGGGATCCCGCTTGTGCTCACCGGTGATTTTAATACAGAGCCGGGAACAGAACCGTACGAGATTATAACCGGGACCCTGCATGATGCCATGAAAAAAAGTCGTTCTCCCCATTACGGACCAATGGCAACGTTTTTTGATGAAGGCGGTGGGTTCAGTGTGGGAAGCGGCAAAGGGGGACGTCGCATAGATTACATTTTCGTTTCCGACCGGCTTGATGTGCTCCGCCATGGTATTCTGTCGACATTCCGTGACGGGTATTTCCCGTCGGATCACCTGCCTGTGGTTGTGGATATTGCAATCGGAGACCCGGAAGAGTAACGACGGGTCAACTTCTCCCTTCTACAAGAAAAGCGAGCCTTGTATCCACGAACATTCAAGATGGCCCCGGAAACGGCTGTATGCCCGGCTCCGGCAGCAGCGACAGTGCGGTAAACATCACTCAATTCATGCTCCAGATAGCGTAATTCAGTGCCGTAGCGTAGCCCACCCACAACAGGTATGGCACCATCAGCCATGCCGCCCTCCGGTCAGAGGCATTGAAGGCAAGCGTGGTAAACAAAATGAGAATCCACAACAGGATAATGTCGGCCAGTGCGGTACTGATCTGGTGCAGACCGAAAAAGAGCCAGGACCAGAGGGCATTGAGCCCGAGTTGTACCAGAAACAGGGTGAGTCCGTCGCGGGCCCCATGGAACCCATACTCTTTCCAAACCAGCCATGCAGCAATGCCCATCAGCAGGTAGAGAATGGGCCAGACTACGGGGAATATCCAGTTGGGCGGGGTCCAGGTCGGTTTATTCAGTGCTTCGTACCATGCGCCGGGTTCTACCAGGGCGCCTACCACCCCCGCCAGGAAACAAACCAGGATCCAGCCGGCCAGTCCCAGGTATTTCGTCTGTTTTCTCATGAGTTCAAGATACACAAGAATATCCTAAATCATTCCCGACAATAGTTTCGGGGTTAATCCCGGATATCTCACCAAGAAATTTGTTCCTCAGCAAGGCGAAGCGGACATATCCGCACAGACGTCCTATCCTGGATGTTGAGCAGGGTATTTCCGCTCTCCGGTGACCACGCCTGTCTTTTTCCCGGGAAGAAAACTTTTATGGGGTTCGCTGCCCAAACAACGAATTTCGCCCCCCGATTTTAGACGAACAAAAAGAGGTGGTATCAAGCAGGAATGCAGGGTCTGCGTACACGATCCACAATTCCGATTCTTATGTTCTTGTTAATCTCGTCGTATCTCCGTTTGCAAATACTCCTCGATATCCAGGTAATTATGCTGCAGCGCGCTATGCAGCAGGTCATCACTGTTCATAACCGTGACCGGCCGGGGAAGCTCGGCCAGCAGCGGGTGGTCCTGGTCATGCAATTCCACATAGATCGGGGCGTCGGTATTGCGTTCCATAATGCGGCTGACCACATGCAGGGTCTTGGTGTCGGGATCACTAAATCGAATATTGGCAAACACAAATATCACGGAAGCCCGGCTGATGTTGGCCCGCTCCTGTACCTTCGGACTGATCGGTATCCCGTAAATGAAATCATATTCCGGATAGGGTGAACGCTCAACCAGGGAACCGATCAATACCACGTCCCGTGCTGGAAACAGATGTTTCTGCTGGATTTCGCGGATCAGTTCATCGGCAAACGCGGTGTATTCGCAGATGACAACATGGTTCGAGTGCGAAACCGATCCATATCCGCGTTCCTCCCGTTCAAACTCCTGTTCCACCACCTGGAGGATAATCCCGATGATATGGGTATATCCGAAAAGGCCGATGACGATAGCAATTACACCGGCTAGGCGACCGAGCGGCGATACCGGTACAATGTCGCCTTATCCTACGGTAGAGGAGGTCACAAACCACCACGCAACATCGGTGAAGTCCCGGATATGCTGGTGCGAAGTTTCATAAATCCAAAAAAGTCCGGTCGAAACGATAAAACTGGCCGCGAGCAGAATTCCCAGGAAGAGGAGTTGTCGTTTAATCTGTGTATGCGATACCCGGTTGCTGGTGGAATTGTCCCACATTTGTACCCCCTTGTGTTTCTAAAAACCAACGTATTGCGCTGGCAGAACATCTTCATTTTTAAAGTTTAAATCAATCAGGATGGGATTACGAAGTATCCCTGTCGGTCCGGGGGGAACGCGGACGAAGATCTGAAATTACGGTGATGATATCACCCCGGCAGGATCACTGCGTTTGCGGAAATCCCGGAGTGAAAAAACTTCATAGATGATACAACAACACCACGAACAGGGGCAGGAAGAAGATAAGCTGCACTACAATCTCTTCGAGCACATGGTGCTCCCGTATCTGTTCAAAACTGTAGATGAATAAAAATGAGACTTTTTCCATGGTGTTCCGGTTTTGGACTACATACCATTTTTGCGCTTCAATGTTCCGTGTAAATGCCAATTATCTTGATGTGGTTGGTAGATCGATTGAGGGTTACCCTTTCATTTTTATCGGAGAACACGTAAGATCGGATTGAATTTTCATGAAAAACGGAGTTGAACTGCCATGAGACCATATATCCTGGCCGAGAGTAATTGGAAGAGTGTCAAGGAGCAGCCTGTGGAGCTGGCCATTTTGCCCTGGGGGGCGACCGAGGCCCACAACT
>JAWVZC010000176.1:0-8478 GCA_033722415.1 Balneolaceae bacterium
GAGTGTTCCGCGGCCGGAAATACCAAGTACCCCAATCCCATCTGCTTGATCCTCCGGAGGCGCTGAACCCACGGGTGATCGATCAGTTTAAGTATGATTCCTTTTGGTATGGAGATAAACCCGTGAATCGGGTCGTTGAACAGCTTGTACTGAGTGCTTTTGTCCATAAATTACAGCTCGGATGAGATGCCGGGTTACAACCGATGCAGTTATTCTCGCAGGGGAATATACCATTTTGATCCGGTCCGCTAAAATACCGGTGACAGCAGCTCTGCGCGATTGAATCTGACGGTACTTCCCGGGGGACCGGGAAAAAGATTAGGCAAAAAGATCTACATTTATCAGGTAGTGATCACGATTTTTAATTTCAGGCACCCGGCTGGGACGCTGGGTGTCCAGGTTGAACCACACCCCGGAAGCTTCCGCCACCGAAAGTAGCTGCTTCTCCCCGGTTTCGTAAATAGCCTGGAAACTGGTGATGCTGGAGTTGCCGATCGCCTTCACACCTGATCCTACCAGCAGTTCGCCCGGGAATTCCGCCGGCCTGATAAAGTCGATCCGGAGGCTGGCCAGCACAAAACTGAACCCCCGGTTCATCTGTTCCAGGAATGTAGGAATTTCACTGATCAGCTTGATCCGGGCCTCCTCGTAATAGGTGCTGAAAATGGCATTGTTCACATGGTTCAACGGGTCCAGGTCGCGGTAGCGGATCGGAAGACTACTCCAGTGTGGAAACAGGTCGGGTTCGTAATCGGGTCGTATCATAGTTCGGTCGTTGGCTGCTTGATCATTGCAATTCAGGTTTAGCTCTTGGTCATCAGCTCAAAAATAGGAAATCTTATTTAGGCGGACTGCACTGAATTCTTATATTCATTCACAGAAAAAACACGAATTGCTGCACTGTTTAATTGAAACCGTCGCCAAAAATTTTCAGACAGACAGATATGTACGATACCCCAGAGTACGATTTTCTCGAACAACTGCTGGTTACCCCGAGTCCCACCGGATTTGAATCGGCCGGACAAAAGGTCTGGACCGACTATGTGGGCAAGTTCGCCGATGGCCTGGAAACCGATGCGTACGGATCCGCAGTTGCCCGGCTGAATACCAGTTTCGATGTGATTACGGTCATGCTGGAGGCGCACTGCGATGAGATCGGAATGATCGTCCAGCATATCACTGAGAACGGATTTATCTACCTTAACAAGCTCGGGGGAAGCGACTCCACGATAGCGCGTGCGAAACGGGTTTTTATCCATTCTAGGGACGGTATTGTTTCCGGCGTTGTGGGAAATACCGCCATTCATCTCCAGGATAAGAAGAACGGCGGAGGCAACCAGCCGTCCTGGAAAGATATCTATGTTGATATCGGGGCCTCAAGCAGGGAAGAGGCCCTGAAGATGGTACAAATCGGCGACCCGGTTACCTATGCCGAAGATTTTGAATTTTTGTCGGATAAAATCCTGACCGGCCGGGCGCTTGACAACCGTATCGGCGGATATATGATCGCCCAGGCTTTGCGAAAGCTGAATGAACGACGTGATGAACTGAAAGTCAACGTGCTTGCACTCAACTCGGTACAGGAGGAGGTCGGCGGGTACGGTGCGCGGATGATGAGTTTCCGGCTTGAGCCCGATATGGCCCTGGTGACCGATGTAACGCATGCCACCGACTCCCCGGGTATCAACAACAGTGAGCACGGTCTTGTGAAGCTCGGAGAGGGGCCGGTACTGCAGCATGGGGGGGCAAATCACCCCAAAATAGTGGAGTTCCTCGAACAGGTTGTTAAACGGCATGATTTCCAGGTTCAGCACGAGGCCAACAGCGTACGCACCGGTACCGATACCGACAGCATTTTTTACCAGAAAACCGGCATCCCGAGCGCACTGGTCTCGCTACCGCTCCGCTATATGCATTCCCCCGTGGAGACCGCTTCTGTAACCGATGTGGAACGCCTGGTGGACCTGTTGGTGGAGACGGTTCTCAGCCTTGAACCGGACCAGACGTTTTCGGTCATGTAACGGTTGTTCTCGGTCTCTTTGATTGACGCTGGTTTGATTGATGCGGGGAGCAGAACAGGGCAGGGGACGCGCGACAGGCGACTGTATGGAGACAGGTAGTTTATCCATTCGCTGATCAGGAACAGTACGAATACAAGAAAGGCCTTCCCTTTCATAGGAAGACCTTTTGTGGATGTCATTGTATTGCACTTACTACTCCGATGGAGGGGTAAGAACTCCATCGATGATGTGTACAACACCGTTGGTTCCTTCAAGGTCTACAGTCTGTACTACTGCATTCTCATTAATGGTGACCGTACCTTCCCCGTCGATATCGATAGTGATATCGGCACCGTTGACCGTTTCGGCGGTTTGACCGTCACTAAGGTCGCCGGAAAGCACTTTGGACCCCAGCACGTGATAGGTCAGAATATCGGCCAGTTCCTGCTGGCTTAACCCGGAAAGGTCCACGCCTTCAAACGCCTCGTTAAGCGGGGCGAAGACCGTGAACTCGGCATTCGGATCAGACAGGGTGGAGACCAGTTCGGCATCCTCGATAGCCTGCACGAGGGTGGTGAGGTCGTATCTTTTTGAGGCGATACCGACAACGCTGACAAATTTGTTGGGCAGCAGCACCTCGTCAATGGCGTGGATCACACCATTCGATGCCGTCACATCGGCCGCTATCACCGAAGAGTTTACGTTTACGTTGACACCGCCATTTGCCGTGATAAAGATCTCCTCGCCTGTTAGAGTTTCAACCGCCTGCTCAGCTGCCAGGTCACCCGACTGCACTTCGCCGGAAAGCACGTGATATTGCAGGATTTCGGCCAGCTGCTCGTCGCTGAGGCTGGAGAGCAGTCCGTCCGGAAGGCTCCCAAAAGCGGCGTCAGAGGGTGCAAACACCGTGAACGGTCCCTGGAACTGGATAGTCGTCTTCAGACCGGTTTGCTCCAGTGCGCCCACCAGCGTGGTGAAGTTACCGAGATCATCGGCCTTATCCACGATATTGGGATCGCGGTAATCAGAAGGCAGCAACACCTCGTCGATCATGTGAATAACACCGTTGGTTCCCTCGAGATCGGCGGTGGTAACCGTGGCACTACCGTTAATGGTGACCGTTCCATCTTCCACGGTAACCAGGAGCTCTTCGCCCTGTACCGTCTCGACGGTTTGACTCGGCTCCAGGTCCCCGGAGAGGATCGATCCCTCGACCACGTGGAACGTGAGAATCTCAGCAATTTGCTGGGTGCTCAGGCCGGTCAGATCCACGTTCTCAAAAGCCGCATTGCCGGGGGCAAAAACGGTATACTCGGCTTCGGGGTCGGACAAAGTGGCTGCCAGTTCGGCATCCACCACGGCAGAAACGAGTGCGGAAAGATCATATCGCTTGGATGCTATTTCCACGATATTCTGGAAGCGATTCGGCAACAGTACCTGGTCCACCGCATGGATTACCCCGTTGCTGGCTTCCACATCGGCGGTTGAAACCGAAGAACTGCCGTTAACAGTTACGCCCCCGTTGGAGGTGACAAACAGTTCTTCCCCGGTAAGAGAAGCTACAGCCTGTTCGGCAGCCAAATCTCCGGATCGTACCTCGCCGGGGAGTACATGGTACTGCAGGATCTCCGCGAGATTCTCATCCGAGAGCTCACCCAGCAGTCCATCCGGAAGGCTGGAGAATGCCTGGTCGGAGGGAGCAAACACGGTAAACGGTCCCTGGAACTGGATAGTCGTTTTCAGGTCGGTTTGTTCGAGTGCGTCCACCAGTGCCGTAAAATTGCCGAGATCTTCTGCCACATCCACGATGTTGGCATCACGGAACGCTTTCGGCAGCAATACACCGTCGATGATGTGGATGACGCCGTTAGAGGCTTCCACGTCCGCGGTGGTAACTTCGGCACTTCCGTTAATTGTAACGGTTCCGCCTTCGGAGGTGATAAGGAGTTCTTCTCCCTGCACCGTTTCTACGGACTGGCTGGCGGCGAGATCACCGGCCATCACTTCTCCCTCGATAACATGGAAGGTCAGGATGCTGGCGAGTTCTTCAGCCGTCAGGTTGGAGAGGATACCCTCCGGGAGCGCCTCAAATGCGGCATTCGTGGGAGCAAAAACAGTGAAGGGCCCGGTGCCCTCCAGTGTGCCCACGAGATCGGCATCGGCGATTGCCTGTGCCAGGGTGCTGAGATCGTCGTTTTCCTGTGCCGTCTCTACAATATTCAGGTCAGAGCCCGTTCCCATACCGTTGTCGTCGTCATCATCAGCGCAGGCTGTTACAAAAAACAGCAGAAATAACGCGAGGACAGGTATGATACCCATTTTGTGCAATAGCGTGACTAGCGTATTCATATATGTACCTTGGTGTTTTATTTATAGTTATTCGGAGTTGGTAGTCGTGGTACATACACCGTTCGAAAGGGGGCATGACTAGTCGGATATGAAAAAAATCAGAAAAAATATTCTACGCTTACCGAGGGCGTCAGGCCCGGCAGTGACCGGTCCCGTACCTGGTATTCTGTTCCCGACGGGCGGTTGACAGGTACGATCTGCTGCTCCAGGATATTTTCCCGATCCAAAAGGTTGACCAGCTGCAGCCGCAGCCTGAGGGTATTGCCATTAATCGCCCGTCCGTAGCTGAAACCCAGATCGAGCTGGTGGTAGGGAGACAGCCGGTCGTCAGAGGGCGATTTAAGGGAATACCCGCCGAACACCGACTGGTTTTCTTGAATGGTAAGATAATCATAATAAGCTTTTTTATATCCCCAGCTTCTGCCCCATACACTTTGCCACCGGATGTTGGCCGTTAATCCACCCGTAATATTCCAGTACCCGGAAGAGGTCAGCCGGTGGGGAATTTTCCACGGGGTATCAACATATCGATTGTCGAACCTGTTGGAAATACGTTGCCGGCTATCGGAGAACTGGTACATTACAGACGCCTCCAGCGGAATCGATTCGAACAGGTGGGATATGCTGATTCCCGAACCGTAGGAGTACCGCTTTCCGGATGTGATGAAGCTGCTCTGGTCTTCAAAATGATCGTCGGGTGAACCCGGCGACTGTAACAGGGTGTGGTAATCGAGCTCCAGGGATCGCGGCTGCCATTTATAATAACCCTCCAGCCTGATCTTTAATCGGTCAGCAGGTTCAATAAGCAGGTCGGTATTCAGGTGATATGCCACCGGTACCGCCGTACTGTAATCGGAGGGGACCCAAAAGCGGTTACTGGGTACGATGGCACTTGGACCCACATTGGTGATATCGAACTGGTTAATAAACTGGCGGTAGATGCCGGCAGCGATTTTACCGGTAAAGGTGCCGATTGCCGTTTCGGCACCGTCATGTTGCAGCGAGAGCCTGGGTTCTGCATATATGTCTCCGGAAGTCGGAATGTAGGTGAAACGGGAACCTGCGATCAGCGCGGTGCGATACCCCAGTGAGATTTGATCTTCCAGATGGCCGCTGAAGATATGCTGTTTGCCGGCCGAAGCCACTGGGTGGTAAAACGGGTCGGAGAGACCAAAGGTATAATCTACCAGTTTTGACTCCAGACCGATACGCAACGAGTGTCGTCTGTGCAGGCTGTAGTCAAATTCGGTACGAATGGTGGTTTCGGTAATATTGCTGTGTTCACCGCTGTGGGACTGCCCGTTTACCACCAATTGTAACCGGTTGATAACCGTTTGATTATCGTCCGGCACTACCGCCAGCTGGTCGCTGTTGGCCATGGCAAAATGGTGTGTAGAGCGATGTGCGGATACCGAGACGGCAAACGTGGCGTTTAACCGGGGGCCGATCAGCCAGTCGTGCGAAAGCTTGGCGATGTTATTGATCCAGTTGTAACCATCCTGGGTATACATGAAATCCGGTACGTCGGATTCCCGGTTGTCGTTGTGGGAGAGCAGTTGGGTCTGCAGGTAGTTTTTCCCCCGGTACAGGCTTACCGTGGTATTGTGAAAGTCGTTAAACTGCAGCTGATTTCGCATATGCAGATCATAAAACCGAATTTCCGAGGTGTGATCGAGGGCCCGGAAACTGGAAGCCACGCTGCTGTTTTCCAGCAGGTTCTCAATTAGGAGCGGGTCCAGCCGGTCCCAGCGCTCGAGCGTTTTGGAGAGCGATGGTTTCCGATACAACCCCCAAATATTCGTTCGTCCAGCAATCATCGTTTTCAGCGACGGACCGTTGGGGAATTCCGCAGTTAAATCGATTCGCCCGTTCATATTCAGCGGATCCGCCTGCAGGGTGAGGTTGTTTGGCGAGCGATCCGCAAGGTCTTGCTGCACGTCCACCACCCCCGATATCCGGCTGCCCTCCCGCACGCCGTACCCGGCCTTGTGAATGGTGATTTTTTCGAGGGCATACGGACTGAAAGCACCGGTAAGGCGGCCGAGACTTACGGGGTTGTACACCGGAACTCCGTCGAGAAGTACCTGGTGATCCCCCATGGAACCGCCCTGGATATGGAAGTCTGCCATTGAGAGGCTGAAATTGGTGCCCATGACCGAGTGAAGACTCCTGAGGGCATCCTGCGTGCCGGTATAGGTGTTGCCGGACCCGGTGAACGTAGTGATCTCTTCACCCCGATCGGCATAAAACGGAATGCGCGGCTGCAGCGATGAGATTACGAGAGGCTCGGCAAATACAGGTCGAGCCTCCAGGTAGAAACGGGTACTCTTCCGGGTTTTGCCCGGAATCCAGACGGTATCCCGAACTGCTTCATAACCCACATAGGAAATGGTGACCTCGTACTGATCCGACAGGAGAGGGGCAATGCTGAAACGACCGGCGCTGTTGGTAGAGGTACCTGTCGAGGCGTCAGCAAGCAAAACGTTGGCTCCCGGAAGCGGTTCGCCGGTGTCCTTGTCGTACACGGAACCGGTAAAAGCCCCGTAGTGCGCACGGCGTTCGGCTGACTCGATAAGCAGGTAGGTCCCGGACGAGAGGAGGACATAGTCAAGACCCGTATTCCGGAGAATATCGGATAAAATTTCATCGACCGGTTTGTCCCGTGAAATGCTGAACACCTGCCGGCTTCCGAGCAGGGATGGACTGTAAATAAGATCAATATTCGTCTGCTCAACCAGTTGTTTTAACGCCTTGTCGAGCGGTTCACCCCGGAGAATGAGGGTATATCGCTCCTCTTCCGCACGGCCGGTATCCTGCGCCTCCAGGCGATACACCATGAGCCATAACAGCAGCGATACCAGTAACAGACATCCAAATTTGTTCATAACGTCTCTCGAGTTCAGTTTTCCAACACGAATCCATTGTTTACCGCACGGTAATGTAACCCCTTGCTTAGACTAATGTCATTTATGATTTGTTCCGGTGTAACGTGTCCTGAGTAGTAGATAGTGAGTGTATCCTGCAGGATTCCGGGATCGCGGACCGAGATATTAATATTGAAGCGTCGTTCCAGCTCCGGGATGATCCGGTATAGTGGCCTGTTTTCGAACACAAACCGGTTGTTAAGCCAGGCCAGGGATTCCTCGATCGAAGCGGTGTCGGGGGGGACGGGGGTATCATCGCGAGTGCGGACCGTACTCTTTTCGCCGGGATTCAGGATTACGGGTGCTGCTCCACCTTTCAGGGCCTGGAACTGGAGCCGCCCCTCTGTCAGCGAGACCGATGTCTCGGGATTCGGTTCGCCGGGCCAGGAACGAATGTTGAATTTGGTGCCGAGCACCTCAATCGAGGCGTTAAACGTAGTTACGGTGAACGGAAGCTCTCCGTTCTGCACCTCAAAATACGCCTCTCCCTCTAGATGCACCCGGCGGTTGGTGTACCCGAAGAGGCGGTTGTACCCAACAACGCTCCCGCTGTTCAAGGTGGCGACAGACTGGTCCGGAAGCGATATCGATACCGTCTCTCCCCGGGGAACCGTAACCTCAACCGGGATGAGCAGGTAGGAGATGCCCGCCGCGAGCAGTATGGTAGCTGCCCCCGCGTACCATGTCCATAACCCGGAACCGCACTTCGCCCTGTGATTCTTTCTGTTGCCCCCAGCTGATTGAGAGGCTGGTTCCCCGCGGTCGAGGTTACATTCGGCTTTAATGGCAGCAAGTGTTCGGGATTTCTCCTCCCCGGATATAAGGATATCATCTGCCTTGTCGGCCTCCTGAGCCTGTTCCCACAATTCACGTATCTCCGGCCGTTCATCCGGATCAAATTTACTGAGCCAGTGTTCTAATCGTTCAGATTTGTTGTTTTTGTTTTTCATACCACGTTTCTTCTGCGTTCCTTCAATCGTTCATACCGCTCTTTCAGTGTTTTCAGTGCGGCTACAATATGATTATTCACAGTTCGCGGGGCGATCTCCATAACTTCGGCGATCTCCTCATGGGTAAGTCCTTCAAACCGGCTGAGTTCAAAGGCGCGCTGCTGCTGCCGGGGGAGTTCTTCAATCCAGGCTTCGAAAAGCCCGGCGAGAGGCGTTTCTTCTCCGGTTATCGATTCTTCGATATCCGTATCGGGA
>JAWVZC010000177.1:0-8377 GCA_033722415.1 Balneolaceae bacterium
CCCCGCAAGCCGGCCAGCCCACTTCGCTGATATCGGAACCCAGCATCCATATCGCAGGCCAGGTGCCGGAGCCGGTCGGCAGTTTCGCCCTTGCTTTCACGGTTACATACCGGAATGATTGCTTTCCCTGGGTCTTGATTCGTGCTGACGTCCACTCTCCGTTTTCCTTGAGCGCTTCGATGATCAACTTACCATCCTCGATCCGCACATTTTGCGGTTCATCGGTGTAGTACTGTACCTCGTTATTGCCCCAACCGTTACTGCCATGGCCGATATCATAGGTCCAGTTCTCCGGATTCGGCACACCGCTGCCCTCGAACTCGTCCGCCCAGATCAGTTCTCCGGGTTCAGCACCCGCTGAATCTGACGGCGAGGGGTCGTTATCATTATAGTCGTAACTGCTGGCACTGTCTTCCCCGCAAAAAGAAAGTAGTACGATCAGAATTAAACCCAGAATTAATTTCATTATCTTCATTTTTTGATAGTTACCTGTTTGCGCTGCGATCGCGTATGCAGCTGGTAATCAGTTACCAGATTACATGTTTTTGCAGCTACCCGCAACTGGTTGTCAGATTTGGGTTCGGCCTGTTTACATTTGGTAAAAGAGCCGGGCATGAATATCATTCATACCCGGCCAAGGGGAATATTATTCAACAAACTCAAAATCATCGATAAAGAAAATGCCCGGCAGGTAGTGGCCCTCGCCTCCAATTTGAATCACGATGCGGTCAAAATCCTTCCGTTCCACATAGGCACTGAAATCAAATTCCAGCTGCACCCATTTGTCTGTTTCCTCAACGGTCCGGATCACCTGTGCCTGTGAGGTAAACGGCTGGGCAATTTGCGAGTCGTGCAGTTTAACAGCCACCTGTTTAGCCAGTGATTTGTTCGGTGCCCAGTCCGGCGCATTGGGATCCACCGTCTCATAGTCGTTGTATCCCGACAAAAATACTTTTAGCCTTATCGTGCTGCGCTCGTTCAGATTCAGGTCATAACCAAGATCGAGGTAGACGTTTTCCCACTGCGACTCTCCCTTTTTGTACTGCGCCACCTGGTCGGACAGGTTGATACCAAGCGGAGCCGGGTTGTCGTAGTTTTCCTTAAACCCGGCTACCTGATCCGTTATCCATGTGACGTTGCCGTCATCATCGAAATTATCTTCCAGGTGTTCCGACTTGTAGGGCAGCTCAACCGGCGGGTGCGTATATCCTTTCGGTATCAGGCAGTGGTACCACACCAGGTCGTCGTTGCTGTCCTCAAAGCGGATGAACATCTGGTTTTCAGTGAGTTCCAGGATCTGGTAGGTATGAACGCCCATATTGAAACCGATGAATCCGGGATCGGAAATTGTCAGGAACATCGACCCGTCGTCTCTGGTGTTGAGGTTAAATGAGATATCCTCCGGAGCAGTCCACGGCGCCATTTTGTCGCCGCCGGGTCCATCCACAGCTCCGGGAAAGTCACCGGCATTGTTCTGGTTGATAAATACATCACCATTGGTTTCCATCTCAAACCGGAGGCCGTCCAGCTTGAAGGTATATTCATCATTGTAGAGTCCGGTACCGGGTTTGGAGTTCGGAGCCGCCGCCCACCACTCGGGAGTGAAACTCGAAACGGGACCTACTCCCATATGCCCCATCTGGGTACTGTCCACCACCCAGGTTTTCCCATCAACCTGTTTTGCTCCACCGGTAAGCAGATTCAGATCCGGATCATCCAGCATCAGGGCATTGGTTTCCTCGATCGTAACAGTCTTTTGGTTCATCGCCTGTCCCGATTCCGTAAAAATTGTCAACTGTACGGTGTATTCTCCCTTGAGAGGGTACTCCCCGGTTACCGTCGTTCCTTCATCACTCTGCCCGTTGCCCAGGTCCCACAGGAATTTAAACCCGTCGGACGTGCTGGTAAAATGGACCACGTTGGGATTATCGGCATCATGTTCTAGGTCAAATGTGACATTCTCCGATATCGGTGGATCATCCAGGCTGGGTCCTGACGATGTCTGCGGTTCGCATGCCACCATTACCAGCAGAACCGCTACCGGAACCATCCAAAGTATTATGCTGTTAAGTTTGCCCATTGTGTCTACCTTTCAATTGATTGTTAATATTCCACAAAAATTTTATCTCGGGGTCTAGTACCCTTCATTCTGTATTAACTTGCCGTTGGAAATTTCGATCTCGCTTTGGGGAATCGGGAATACCCCTCCGGTAGCTGTATTAAACTGCACGGTGAAATCCTGGGGATCACCGGAATATCCTTCACGGGTCCCGGCCGGAACCGATATTTGCTGTTCGGCAGTCTGCTGACCGTATCTCTGCAGATCCCAGTATCGCTGCCCCTCCAGGGCCAGCTCAAGACGTCTCTCTTTACGAATATTTTCCAGGGTGGCTTCCACCAGCGGTACCTGACCCCGTTGCCGCACCCGGTCAAGGTACTGCTTTGCCTTTGCCGCATTCCCGTCCATCACGTGGAGTTCGGCAGCCATCAACAGCACGTCGGCAAAGCGTATGGCCCGGTAATTATTCCCCCAATTGAGCTCGAGTTGCCCGTCTGAAGGTGCATAAGCTTTGTGGATGGTATATTTCTGTGTGAAGTATCCCGTGTGCTGGTACCCCAGCGTAAGCCCTGCGTTCAGCTCCTCTTCAAATAGTACCGTGGCCTCCAGCCGCGGGTCGGCCGGGTCAAAGGCGTCAACCAGCTCCTGGGTTACGGGTGAAAAACTCCAGCCCCGCTCGTAATTTTCCTGGGTGGGCTGTTCCACACGAGGCCCCTGCATCTGAGCGGCAATATATCCCTCGCCCCCGTGGATATAGCCCCAGTCCCACCAGGGACGCGAATCGGAATACGCTATTTCAAAGACCGATTCTACACTGAACTCGAACTCAGGTGTAAAGATGTCGGCATAATTTTGGACCAGGTCGTGACTGCTGTTGGTGATCACATCCTCCAGCATGGCTATGGCGTCAGACCGGGTAACGCTATCATCTCCGGCTGGCAGATCGCCTCCGTACACGCCGTTGTAGAACAGATAGACTCTTGCGAGCAGTGATTCGGCCGCCCACTTTGTAACGCGTCCCTACTGATTTGATGACACCTCAAGTGGCAGATTTGGAATTGCCTCCAGCAGATCCGTTCCAATTTGACTGTACACCTCGGAGGGCTCGGCCTGCGGCTGGCTGTATTCATCCGGGTTGTCCAGCGGCTCGGTTATGAGCGGTACATGTTCGAAGAAGCGGACCAGGTCGAAATAGTAGTAGGCCCTGAGAAATTTTACCTCCGCCACCGTACGGTTGATAAAATCCTCTTCTGCGTTTATTCCGGTTATTTTCTGCAGGTATTTGTTTGCACGGTATATGCCGGTATAGTATTTCCTCCACAATTCGTGCACTTCCCCGTTGGTGGTACGGATGTTGTGCTTGTCAAATTCGATGATGTTGGGGGCATCATTACGACTGGCTCTGCCTGCATACGCATCGTCGGAGGCGATATCCGCGACCATTTCGGGTGCATGGAATCCTGTAACGGTATTCCACTGCAATACATCATAGACAGCGACCAGTGCTTCCTGTGCATCTTCACGGGTTTCATAAAAGTTGGATTCCACCCGTTGATCCAGGGGTTGTTCCCCCAGGAAACTGTCACATCCCGGAAATAAAGCCAGGAGCGTGACTATCAATATGCCCGATGTTAAATTTAGATATTTCATATCAAGTTCCTCTGTTATAGATGATAAATGCCGTTAAAAGGTAATGTTCAGACCCAGCCTGTAACTGCGTGCCTGGGGATAGATGCCGCGGTCGATACCGACATTGAGCGGTGAAGCCGCCCCGATCTCCGGGTCAAACCCGCTGTACCCTGTGAAGGTATAGAGAGAGGTTATCGGCAGCCAGGTAGATCCTGGCTTTGCTCAGGCTGAGCCAGCCCAGTGCCTTCGACGAAAGGTTGTAGCCCAGCTGCACATTTTTAATCCTCAGGTAGGAACCGTTTTCCACGTAGAGATCGGATATTTTGGTCCAGTTGCCATTACTGTCGTTCCATGTATAGCGTGGCAAGTCGTTGGAGGATCCCGGCCCGGTCCAGCGATTCAGAAAATCGGCCGGCATGTTGGTCATCGAAAGATCATGACGCCGGGTGGCATTGAACAGGTCGTTACCGAGCGTACCCTGCATGAACACGCTCAGATCAAACTGCTTGTAGTTTCCGCCGAGATTTATGCCGTAGATCACATCCGGGATCGGGTTTCCGTTCATAGTGCGGTTGCCGTCATCAATGCGCCCGTCTCCGTCCAGATCACGAAATCGGACATCCCCGGGCTGCGCCTGCTGCTGTATCGGGTTCCCCTCGCTGTTTACGTATTCCTCGACCTGTTGCCGGGATTGGAATATGCCGTCCGTCTCATACCCCCAGAAATAACCGATCGGGAATCCCTCTTCGGCCCGTGTCACGATTCCGTAGGTGGCAAATCCGGCGCCGGTAATGACGCCCTCGGCATTCCCGATATGGGTAACCTCGTTACGGTTGAATGCCAGGTTCACACCGACGTTGTAGTTGAAGACATTTTCGTAGTTGCGATAATCTGCACTAAACTCAAAACCTTCATTTTGCACATTTCCTCCGTTGACGAGGGGGGCATTGTTACCAACGTGTCCCGGTATGGGCGCCTGGACAAACAATCCCTTGGTCTCCTTCAGGTAGTAGTCGGCTTTCATCATCAGCCGATCATTCCACAGTCCGAGGTCGATCCCCACGTCAAACTGTTCCGAACTTTCCCACTTCAGGTTGGGATTGGAGACTCTGGAAGGCACCGACCCGTTGGTGAATTGTTCGTTGGCACCGAAGGTGTAGCCGTTTCCGGAAGCGATCGTCGAAGTGTAGGCGAAATTACTGATATTCTGGTTGCCGTTTTGTCCCCATGAGACCCGCAGCTTCATCAGGTTGATGATCTCGTTATCCTGCAGGAACGCCTCATTGCTCAAGACCCACCCGGCCGATACCGAGGGAAACACCGCATACCGGTTGTTGGAGCCGAATTTCGAGGAGCCGTCAACCCGGAGAATGCCGGTCAACAGGTACTTGTCATTGAAATTGTACGATGCCCGCCCGAAGTATGAGAGCAGTTTTTCATTGAATGCACCCCCGGTAGCACGCATCGATTCTTCATCGGCGGCCACGTTAATCCAGGCATTCCGGGGATTGCTCATCAACAGGTTCGCCTTGGAACCGAACAGGTCCTCGAAATGGACTTTCTGTGCCGTGATGCCGCCCAGAAGAGAGATGTTGTGGTCACCGAATCCCTGTTCGAATGAGATCGTGTTCTCAAAGTTCCAGGTATACCACCTGTTTTCGGTCTTGCTCACCAGCGACTTGTCGTTTTTTTGCGACGAGTTCAGGTAGTAAGTGGGGCTGTAGCTGTCGGTGCGGACGAATGCGGCATCGATCCCGAAACTGCTCTTGACAACCAGATTTGGCATAATCTCATACTCCGCAAACAGGTTGTTGATTAATTTGTCAACCTGGGTCTCGCCATGAGTAATCTCGAGCCGGGCCAGTGGATTGACAATCTCCTGGGTAACGTAATTGGAGATGCCGTAGTAACTGCCGTTGTCATCCCGCACGGCATTACTCGGGTAGCTTGCCAGGTCGTCAGAATCCCGCTCAAAAATCGGTGTCAGCGGATCCATATTCAGGGCGTTACTCAGCGGTGAGCCCCATTCGCTGTTGCTTAGCACCGCCTTTCGCTCAATTCGGCTGTAGTTGAAACTGTTGCTGAACCGGAATACGTCGCTCACGGTATTGTCGAGATCCAGGTTCAGCGTGTAGCGGTCAAACTGGGATTTTTCACCGCCCACGATCCCCTCCTGGGTAAAATATGAGAGATTTGACGAATAGCGTGTATTCTCGTTCCCGCCGGAGACCGATACCTGGTGATTCATCATCGGTGCGTTATCATTGAACACGGCCTCCTGCCAGTCGGTACCGCCTGTGACCTCAGGATTCACCGGAAACGGCATACTCAAACCGGCATTTGCGGCTCCCTCATTCATCATCATATATTCGCGGGCATCGAGCAGGTTTAACTTTTTCCAGGCGTTCTGCATGCCCCCGTAGCCCTGGTAGGAAACCTGGGTTTCGCCGGGCTGTCCTGATTTTGTGGTAATTAGCACCACACCGTTGGCCGCGCGGGCCCCGTAAATAGCCGCAGAAGCAGCATCTTTCAATACCTCGATGGAGGTAATTGCCCCTGGGTTGAGGTAATCGATCCCGCTGACGGGCATGCCGTCAACCACATACAGCGGATCGGCATTGCCGGTGGTACCGGCTCCGCGTATGCGAACCGTCGGCATTTCCCCGGGCTGTCCCGATTGATTGGCAACGAACACCCCGGCGGTACGTCCCTGCAGTGCCTGTTCGACGCGCAACACGGGGACTTTTTCAATATCCTCGGATCGCACCGACGAGACGGAACCGGTAATTTCACTGCGTTTTTTGGTTCCATATCCCACGACCACCAGCTCCTCCCCGGTAATCGACTGGGGCTGCAGCTGGACGTTAATTTCGGTCCGTCCGTTGACAGGCACCACCTGAGACTGATAACCGATAAATGAAAAGATGAGCGTATCCTGCGGGGAAGGCAGGGTCAGTTCATACCGGCCGTCACGATCGGTGGAAGTTCCCGTGGTCGTACCCTTGACCAGCACATTCACCCCGGGCAGTGTTTCACCGGTACTCGCGTCGGTCACTTGCCCTGATACCTGCTGCTCAATCTTTTTAAATGCCTCGACGGTACGCAACACAATGTAATTGCCCTTGAAGGCGAAAAACTCGATCGAGGTATTTCGAAATATCTCCCTGAGGGCATCGTGAAGGGTTACATCTTCCAGCCATAACGATACTTTTGGATCGGCAGATAGCAGCTCCCTGTCGTAGGAGAAGTTCAGATCCTTTTCTATCTCAAGATATCTGAGCACCCGTTGGATGGAAACTTCCTGGAATTTAAGCGTTACTTTTTGTTCCAGGAATTCAGAATCGGATTTTTCCAACCCCCAGCTCACGGATTTGGGCATTGGTGTAAAACAGTGCATTATCCTGTGCTGGTAACGGATTACTTTGCACAAACAACAGACCGAGAAATAAGAAAAGCACAGCTGTGCCCCACATCCGGTCTCTGGTACGTAGTGATATTCGCATGATGATCTCCATTTACTGGTTATTTGTAAAAATGACAGTGTCACCGCGCATCTTATAGGTGATATCCAGTGAGAACGCGATTATTTGTAAAACTTTTTCGGGGGTTTCTCTCTCAAAAGAAGCGGTTAATTCCTTTTGCAGCAGCGTGGAATCGGTAACCTCGAACTCCAGGTCCATAGTACCTGTTCAACCGACGCATCACTTTCTCCAGCGGTGCGCCTTCAAAAGTCATTCTGCCGTTGACCCATGCCAGGTAGGGAGCCAGCGACACATTTTCGGGTGCGGTGGGCGTATTACTTTTACTGACCCGTGTTCGCTGTCCCGTTGTCAAAATCACCTCTGTACTGCCCTCCCCCTGATTGGCAGATCCGGGCTCCTGCAGATTTTCCCCATCCGGCTGATTCTGGCTGACCGCCACTTTCCCGTCGCTAACTACGACCTCCACCGTACCCCGGGGATCGTCGCGGTAGGCATTCACATTTAACTCGGTGCCCAACACTCGCACGGACACCTCTCCACTGTGAACGATAAACGGCAGGTCTTCCCAGTGAGTTACCCGGAAAAAGGCTTCACCGTCCAGGTAAACCACTCTTTCGCCGTCAAAAACTTTGGGGAACTGCAGGGTACTCATCGAATTCAGGGTTACTCGACTGCCGTCACTGAACTCCATAGTGGCCCGCTCGCCCTTGGCCGTTTCGATCTTCTGCATCGCAATCTCGGCAGTTGGGGCCGGCTGTTCGGAATCGATAACGGGACGGAGAAGGAAATAGGCGGGGAGCAGAATCACTAAAATAACAGCAGCTACCCGCAGAAACTGCTTCAGGGAGATTATCTTCCCGGAAGTACCTGTATTGCAGGGTAATTCACGGCGTGGCGAGGAGGCAGTTTCCTGCTTCTGAAGCTGCCGAAACTCCTCGCCAAGGCGGCTTTCAATCTCCTTCCACTCCTCATCGAAATTGATATCCACTTCGGAATCGGGGGTTACCTGCCATGCCCGGCTCACCATTTCCAGGAACGATCCGTGCGCCTCATCTACCGCAGCCACTCCTCTACCTGCTCTTTTTCTGACGGGGTGGCTTCTCCGGAAAGGTATCGATGTATTAGATTCCAGTTTACTTCTTCCTGCATGTGGGATCTCAAGGGTTACGGGTTTGAGTTTCAGTACTCGCGACATCTGCCGGGAGCC
>JAWVZC010000178.1:0-8355 GCA_033722415.1 Balneolaceae bacterium
AGCAATTAAATCGGGAAGAAAGCCCCGGGGTATGATGATATTATTTTCCTCTTCCCCTATCAGATTGAAATACTTTTCCGTCTGCCAGGTACTTCGGCCCAGCTTCTTTTTTATCAGGTAGTCAGAATTGACAAAGTTTAACTGGTCTCGGATAAAATTGACAACCGCAGGCGGAATATTATCCCTGTTCAACCACACCTGATTATCCAGAACGATTTCCAGTTCTCCTTCTGAAGAGTTGCCGGATATCGTCGAAGAAGAGGATGAATTCTCGATTGAGGCGAATACTTTATCCAGCCGGGAAGGGGGTACTTTTTGTATCTCTTCCAAACACTTCCACTGGTCGCTGTAGGGCTGGCCAGTATGGGGATTGATAAAACAGGTATTTCCCTTGGCCATCCATTTTTTATTCGGTGGAAGGGCAATGAGGTTGCCTAACCTTTTGCCTGAATGCGAGTCTTGATTGGGAAACAGCCGATCGAAACTGGCATCCTTTTCAAATTCAGAGAGAATACAGGCCTCCCGCAACAAATGGAATGCAATTTTTCTACTTTTCCACGCCGGACAAGGTTGTTGGAAAAAGATCCACACGTGTCCACCGTTGCCCGAGCGGGAACGTTCCAGATAGGCGGGCATATTTTTCCGTTCACATACTTGTAAAAACTGCCGGCTATCCTCCATCCAGTTTTCCTCGTCAAAATCGGCGGCCAGCAGCCAGGAGGTGTTATCCTTCAGCAAGGGATAGATGCCGATCGTTTCCTTGCCCGATAGGTGCTTTCGGATAACGGCAGGAGTGAGTGGGGAAAGTTCTTTGTGTTTGAAGTTCTTGAAGGTGCCACCGAGCGCCTTATGCTTTTCGTATCTCTCCCAGTCCACATTATAGGCCGGCATGTATCCGTCCCGATCTTCATTTTCCCACCGGCCTGAGTCCGATCCCGGAACCCATTCCCGCAGCTATTGCCAAAGGGCTGCTGGGGGACGCGCCCACACCCGTCATTATGGGATTCGCTATTATCACACACATCGGATACGGCGGGTTGTGGGGAGCGGTACTTTTTAACTGGAAAAAAGAACATGGCACGATCTGGTACGGTCTGGGCTGGGGCCTCATGCTGTGGCTGATCATGGAACTCATCGTACTTCCATTGCTCGGCTGGGGTGTCTTTGGGTCCGCTATTACTCCCAAAATTGCCGTGGCTACTCTTGTGTTGCACCTTGTTTACGGCGGCACGCCGGGCTGGGGACTTGCCCGACTTGAAAAGTAACCACCTAAATTTAAATCTTTTATCTGCTATGTCTGACAACCGACCAATAGCATGTGATCTCACGGCCATCGACGATGAAGAGCGAACATTCCATAAAGAAAATGGAGAACAACTGTTTAGCGCTGTCGAGGAGATTAAAGAGTTGCCCGACGGATACGCATTTGGGCTTCCCACTGAAACAAGCACCGTTGAACGGGCCGGGGCCTTCGTAGCCCGCGAGCGGCTCTGCTGCCCGTTCTTCCATTTCAGAATCGGAGTAACGCCTGATCATGGAACCGTCTGGCTGCATCTGACCGGCGATGAAGAGGTCAAGCAGTTTATCGCCGAAAATGTCGTCTCCCAAATTGAATAAACACGGGCCTGATCGATTAGGCACTACCGGATACAACATGGTATGTTTCGCCCCCTTTGGACTGGGAGTACAGTTCCGGTGCGTTGAACCCGCCTTCCTCAAACAAGGCGGCCACCTCATCCTTTCGGTAGAGGTTCTGAAATACCTGGCGGTTTTCAGTGACGGCGGAACCTTTGCTCTCCATTAGTTTTCTGCCGCGAAAGGCACAGTAGAATTCTCCATTCGGATGAAGCACGCGCTTTACTTCCCTGATATTCTCCTTCGGGTTGGGCCAGAAATAAATGGTATTGCAGGTGAAGACCTTGTCAAAACGATTATCGGGATAGGGAATATCGGCGATGGAGGCTTGTTTGAGTTCCAGCTTTCCGCCAGCAATCCAGGACTCATTGTTATTGGCCGTCAGTTGCACCATTTGCCCGGAAATGTCAATGCCATATACTTTGCCGTTTGTCATTTGTGGCAGGAGCCTAGAAAGCAGGCGGCCCTGCCCGAAACCGATCTCCAGTATGTTCTCATCTCCTGCGGGATCCATACGTTCCAGCCCAAAATCTTCCATATATTTGTTCTCATGATTAAACACCAGCGGGGCCACAATACGGCCAAACCATCCGGTCGGTTTTCGGGCCTGATTCGCCAAATAATTTGTTATGGTTGATAACATGATAAAATTGATTTGTATTAGACGTCTATTGCTCTAAAAGTCCATTTTATCCGATTTATTCTCTCCGCTGTTTCTCTGCCGGTGTCTTCAGCATACCGCCCACGGTCTGATCCTCCTCCCGGTCAAACTCATCGAGCCCCAGGCGAATGCTTTTCGGGTTGGGATTCAGCCGGAAGGTGCGGGCAAGCCGGTCCCAAAACGAAAACAGGGAGCTGTAGTTGGAATCGGTCTCCGGCTGCCAGCGGGAGTGGTGCACCCGGTGCATGTTGGGAGAAACAATAACAGCCCGCAGGACACGATCGACTTTTGCTGGTATGTCAATATCGGAATGGTGGAACTGCACCACGGCAAACATGAGAGTCTCGTAGAGGACCAGCTCCCACAGGTAAATGCCCAGCAGCCCGATCAGGGGGATACGAAACAGGGAGGAGAAGAAGATCTCCCCGATATGAAACCGGTTGGCGGTGGTCACGTCCATGTTGGGATCGGAGTGGTGGACCCGGTGGAACCGCCAGAAGAACGGAATTTCGTGGTTCATGCGGTGCCAGGCGTAACTCCAGGCGTCAAACAGGAGCACCGCACCTACCGCATGGACCCACCCCGGCAGACCGAGCCCGTCCTGAAGCCAGTGCATCAGGCCGAACCGGTACTCGTTAGCCCAAACGGAGGCGGCAAACCAAAGGCCAACAAAGACCAAGGCAACCAGAGCCGAGTTGAGCGCCCCCATAATCAAGTTGCGCACGGCATGTTTGCCCCGGTCTTTGAACGAGCCGCGAAAGTGCTCGTAGAACGGATGCAGGCTCTCCCATAAAAACAGCAGGAGCAGGCCTGCCAGCATGGCTATGACTTGCGTTTGTTGCAAGGCTGCGAGTAACGATTGCATAATGGTTACGTATTTTTGGATTTGTTATTGGTCAATGGTTCAGATTCTGTTATGACAGTTTCAAGATCATCTGTAAGCTCATCCAGTGGGATCCGGTGGATGCGGGCGGCATTGCGGATACTCATGATGTGGGCCATAAGTGAGAAGAACCCGTCCCGCATATCCGGACACCCGTAGCTTTTGAATACTTTCCACGTCTTCGGATGCCGTTCAACCAGCTCAGCAACTTTTTGGTCAGGATCAATAGCATTCATAGCAAGTTTTTTTGGATTAACTGGCAACAGGTGCATCCAGCCTGGACAGCAGCGTTTCCTTTATATAAGGCTTCACGCCTTCCCGTTCAGTCAGTTTCAGCCACACAGGATTATTATCCGGTGGAATTGTTAACGTAAATTTAAAGAACGGGCAGCATAGTCGTTCCCGGGCAATAAATGCACCAGCCCGTGTAATCAGATCGGTGTCGGCCCGAAGCCGGAATGCATATCCCGCATTAAGTTCTTGTACCTCACTAATTGCCTCGAAGACCGTCTGACTGTTCTCGCGGTGATCTTCAAGCTTATTCTCATCAATTGCTGAAAGGTCGCAAGCGATAGGTGGTTGAGAGCTCATATCGACAGCTTTTTAGTGATCGAAATTTCAATTCAGTTATATGATAATGGATTTAGAACAACTATTCAATAGATTTATTGATTAGTTGAATAGAGCTTGTTATATTGACAATTTATCATTCAGGAAAACCAACACAGCGACATGGAAAAACGGACCTTTAAAAATAAAGTGTACCAACAACTGGCCAACATTGTAAAGGCAATGTCGAACCCGCATCGTCTGGAGATCCTAGAGCTTTTGGCCCAAAGGCGATTCTCTGTCACTGAAATTGCTGAGGAAACCGCTATCTCCGGGGCCAACGCCTCCCAGCACCTGCAAGTGCTCAAACAGGCCCAGCTGGTCAGCACCCAGCGCGAAGGCAATCACGTGTATTACGGGCTGGCCGGTGAAAACGTATATAAGGCATGGAAGGCGCTCCGGGATCTGGGCATCGAACGGGTAGCGGAAATTGAACGGGTGTTGCGCCAGTTCCGGGAGTCACGCCAATCCCTGGAAACGCTGTCAAGCGAGGAGCTGGCCGAAAAGATGAGGCGCGGAGAGATTACTGTTATTGACGTGCGCCCGCAACGGGAATTCCAGGAGGGACACATTGCCGGAGCCCTGAATATCCCGGTTGACCGGCTCTCGGAAAAATTGGATGAGCTGCCGGAAGACCAGGAAATCGTGGCCTACTGCCGGGGCCCGTTTTGCGTGTTTGCCGATGATGCGGTGGAGCTACTTCGGCATAAAGGATTTAATGCCAAACGACTCGATGAAGGATATCCTGAATGGATGCTTGAAGAGCTTCCCATAGAATATTCGAACAATAAATAGGAAGGTGAATACTAAATCCTTGCGATTATGAGATCACTCACACTCACACTTGTATTCGCATTGATTGCACTGACAACCCAACCGATCAACGCCCAAGATAAGCTGCACCAGTTCAGTATTGAAACCGAACCAGTGGCGTATATCCTGGGTGGAGCGGGTATAACCGGAAGTTACCAGTACGGGCCGTGGACCTACAGCATAGAAGCCTACGGCGAGCTGGCCGTTCCGGAATCGCAGCACGGGAATGAAGGATTCTCCGCGGCCTTAAAAGGAGCCATTCTACAGGCCGAGCGGTTCATTACCGGCACCGATGGATTGTATGTAGGTCCGGAATTTGGAATAGCCCGGGCTGATATTACGCTACAATCGACCGGTGAAAGCACCACCTACACCGGGTACTCCGTGGGGCTCCGCGGCGGGTACCATTGGAATACCGGGCTTGGCAATCTGTACCTGAGTCCCGTAGTGGGATTGGGCTACACGCTTAATGCCCGAGATATTGAGATCGCTGGTCAAACCTTTGAAAGTGCACGCTTCATGCCCTGGGGTACAGTCGGAATCGGCTGGAGCTTTTAACTAACCCAGTAACATTTTCATGATCAATTTTTAACCTTAAAACTCCTGATCATTATGAAATCACCAAACCTAACCATCGAGCAGGATCTTCTGATATCACCCGCCAGGCTGGCTGATTGGCTCCAAAACCAGAAAGAAGTGTATATTTTGGATGTCCGCTCGAAAGCCGAACGCCGGGATTGGTTGATTCCAGAAAGCCGGCACCTGGATATTTACAATGAATTGAAATCCGGCCACTCGAAAACCCTGGAACACCTTGACCTGCCTGAGGACCGCCCGATTGTTACGGTCTGCGGGGCCGGAAAAACCAGTCTTTCGGCCGCAAGACAACTCCGCGAAAAAGGGCTGGACGCCTACTCCCTGGACAGCGGCATGAAAGCCTGGAACTTCGCCTGGGATACTGCCGAAGTTACCCTGGCCAATGATCTAACAATCATTCAAGTCCGCCGTGTGGCCAAGGGTTGTCTTTCCTATATCATCGGTTCCGGTGATGATGCCGTGGTCATCGACGCCTCCTTGGACCCAAAGATCTATAAAAACTTGGCCAGAGAAAACCGGTGGACGATCCGGTATGTAATGGACACGCACCTGCACGCCGACTATGTATCACGAAGCCGCGAGCTTGCCGAGGCTGTCGGAGCCGATTACCTGCTGTACCGACAGGCCGATACGGAATTCCCCTTTACCCCGCTGGATGACCACCAGGAAATTACATTTGGCAACACTGCGATAAAAGCACTCCACACGCCGGGCCACACACCGGAGAGCCTGAGCTTCTTGATCGAAGGGGAAGCCCTGTTTACCGGCGATACCCTGTTTACCAATGGCGTGGGACGACCTGACTTGAAGGCCGACCGGCAGCAGGCGATGCGTAAAGCGGAGCAGTTGTATGAGTCTTTACAGAAACTGTTGTCCCTAGAGGAGAACACGCGGGTGCTTCCCGCCCATATTGCCCGATCGGTTCGCATGGGCGAGCCGGTTATTTTCGCTACAATCGGGGAGCTGTCCGGTAGCCTTGACCTGCTCGGGCTTCCAAAGAAGCAATTTCTACAGGAAGTTGTGTCCCGAATTCCACCTACGCCCGCCAATTACCAGACGATCAGCAGCCTGAACCGGAAAGGCAGCCACGATGGACACGATCTCGAACAGCTGGAAGCCGGGGCCAACCGTTGTGCCGTAGGGTAACATTGTCACACTAAATAATAGGAACATGGCCAAGAATTCCTTTAACGACATCAAGATCCGATGAGCCCGGAGCCTAAACCGGGATATGACAAGGAAGTTTTGTTGCCATCAAAGCAACCAACCGCAATGAATAAGCACCTACTTTTCGATAAACAAGATTACGAGGAAGAATCAGTCTTCAAACCGGAAAACCTGCTGCGGGAAGCCCGCCGGCAGAAATCCCTGCCGCAGTGCGAGATCCCAGCAATCTGTCTGCTGGATCCCGACGGGGATATCGTAACCTATCTTAGCAAAAGCGGCAGAGCTTCGGTCAACCGCTGCTGGGCCGGGTATCACACAACGATGCATGAGTTTGAACTTGGTGGCCAGATAGTCGGCATTATCGGCCAGGCGGTCGGGGCTTCGTTTGCAGTGCTGGTGGCCGAGCAGATGTTTTCCAGCGGGTGCGAGCTGCTGATTAGCATCACCTCAGCCGGGACGATTACGCCGCCAGCGGATGGCAAGCAGTTTATCCTGATTGACCAGGCCCTGCGGGATGAAGGCACCAGCTATCATTACCTGCCTCCTGAGAAACCGGCACTGCTTAACCGGGAATTGCTGGACCAGCTAACTCCCCTGCAGTCCGACCAGGAATTGTCGTTGGGGATTGGGCAAAGCTGGACGACGGACGCCCCCTACCGGGAAACCCCGTCTGCCATCGAATATGCCAAGCGGCAACAGGTAATTGCTGTAGAGATGGAGGTAGCTGCACTCTACGCCTTTGCCGAATATCGACAGCAATCGGTGGTATGCTTCGCCCACCTGACCAACACCATGGCCCGGGAGGCCGGAGACTTTGAAAAAGGACTCGAAAATGGGAGCATCGCCTCACTGAAGCTCGTAGAAAAAGTCATCGAGAAAGTTAACAGATAATACGTTTCCAAAAGCTTATTGCACATATGAAGACAGGCAGTAAACATAGCAACAAGGTGCGGCTCGGCTTGAAAGAAAACTGGAAACAGTTTACCCTGCTGGTTATCATCAACGGGTTTGTCGGTGGCATGGTGGGTCTGGAGCGGACCATCCTGCCTGAAATTGCGGAAGTCGATTTCGGGATGGCAGCCAAAACGGCCATTCTCTCTTTTATTGTTGTATTCGGTGTGGTCAAAGCCCTTTCCAATTTTTATGCCGGTGCCCTGGCTGACCAGATCGGACGTCGAAAGCTGCTGATCACCGGCTGGCTGTTTGCCCTGCCGGTCCCTTTTTTGCTGATGTATGCCGGGAGCTGGGGCTGGATTATCGCCGCCAACGTCCTGCTGGGCATTAACCAGGGACTGGCATGGTCGAGTACCGTGGTCATGAAGATCGATCTGGTGGGCGAACGTAATCGCGGGCTCGCGATGGGACTGAACGAGTCGGCCGGGTACGCCTCGGTAGCCCTCGTGGCCATTGCCACCGGGTGGGTCGCCTCCGAATACGGCCTGCGTCCGTATCCATTCTACATAGGCATCGCTCTGGCCGGGCTGAGACTGCTGGGGAGCTGGCTGCTGATTAAAGACACCATCCATCACGTCCGGGCCGAATCCAAAACCTCGACCGTTCCCAGGCTCAACCTCCTGTTTGCCGAAACCACCTGGAAGCACCCCAATCTGGGGTCGGTGACCCAGGCCGGGCTCGTAAACAATCTCAATGACGGGCTGGTATGGGGCCTGCTGCCGATTCTTATGAGTCGACTGCTCTAACCACTGAGCTACGGGCCCTTTTAAAGGCAACTAAAAGTAAAAGATTCCAATGCACATTACAACAGAACCCCCAACCACTCTATTAAAAACAGCTGGTTGTGTACCCGAGGCCGGACTCGAACCGGCACGATGGTTAAAGCCATCATTGGATTTTAAGTCCTTAACGTGGAAGATTTCCCTTCTTTTTTAAAATCGTGTAAGTTATTGGTAGGCAGCTACTTACAGATTTTAATATTGACCTGAAAAATTGCCCATATCGTACTTTTAGTGTCTAGACACCTAGGGTTTAG
>JAWVZC010000179.1:0-8291 GCA_033722415.1 Balneolaceae bacterium
AGGCCCTCAAAAAGTTTGACGGCAACCGCCGGAAAGCATCCGAAGCGCTGGGCATCAGCGAGCGCACACTCTATCGTAAACTGGATCAATATGGACTTGACTGACACCAGAAAAACCTCTGCTGAGTTGCCGCATACCCGAATGAGAGCAGGCGCCCCGCGGGTATTTGCTTCAGCTGCGGGCAGCAGTTCGCCGCCCTGGCATCGCGCCTCACGTATTCTTGGTGTGCTCATACTGTCGGTTACGCTGTTCTTCGGCGGATGCTTCAGCTACAGTTTCACCGGAACCTCTATCCCGGAAGGGGTGAACACCATCTATATCCCCTTCTTTGCAGATCAGTCCACCAGTGGTATCGCGGACCTGAGCGATCAGCTGAACCGCTTCCTGGTCAACCGGTTTGTAAACCAAACCCGCTTGCAGCTGGCCAACAGCCGCGGTGAGGCGGACGCCATTCTGGAGGGACAGATCACCAGCTACAGCAACCGGCCCTTCAGCGTTACGAGCGACGAGGAGACCGACCAAAACCAGGTTACCATATCGGTCAGAGCCACCTACCAGTACACCAGCGAAGATCAGCCGGAGTGGAACCAGCAGTTTTCCGGCAGTTCCACCTACGATCCCAATGAGAACCCGATCGAGGGAGAACAGACCGCCGCTGCCGAAGCCCTGGAACAGGTGGTGAACAACATGTTTAATGATGCGGTAAGTGACTGGTAAACCGTTCGTTTGCCGTGGCTCTTAAGCAAGATGAAATTTTATTGACTGCCAGCTGCCGCTGTTTGTATTATAAAGGGTAACTGTTTCGGTAAAACAGTACAGCGACGATTTTTTATGCCTAACCACGCTTAATGTTACACAATTATGGCGGATCTCCCATTTGACATACCAAAATCCCTGTCCACCTATACCGAGCAGTTTGAACAGGATCCGCTTACCATCACGACCAAACTCAAACATCATCTGGAAAAACGGGGGCCCGACGCGGTCGGGTACTTTTTGCTGGCCTGGTTCTACCATCTCAAGGGCATGAGGGAACAGGCTATTGAACATGCGCTCAAGGCAAAATCATATGCCCCGGGCAGCCCGCTGATGGAGAAACTTCATTACTACCTGTGTCATCCCGATGCGTTCGAGGCATGGACTCCGGAACTGGTATCTGTCAGCTCGGCACAGAAATACCGAACTGCAAAGGGCCCCGAACCGGTCCTGGACCTTGATGAACTGATCGCACGCCTCTCAAGGGTCGATTCCACACCGATTGCCATTCGGGAACATGAGCCGGAAAAAAGCAGTTCGAACAGGAATGCGGATCACGAGGTTGATGATATCGCTTCGGAAACGTTGGCAAATATCCATGAGAAACAGGGCAAGATTTCCGAAGCAATCAATGTATATAATCGCCTGAAGTCTATTAAAAAGGACAAAAGCGAGTACTACGACGAGCAGATAAAAAGACTCCGGGAAAAGGCGGGTAACCGGGATAACGAATGATCAGAGCATCCTCTCACCCATATAACTTCATTGGCTGCCAACGAATTAGAGGTTTTATTAGATAACTAAATGCAACGTGTTTGCTAATGTGGCCAAAATCCGGGCATTTCTGAGGTTCCTTTAAGCCAAGGCAGGATCTTGGTTGTACAAAATATGGTGCTCATGTCCATTAGGTATCTAGAAAAATAACTGAATTACAGCCGGTGACTTTTGGGGAAGCCTTAATCATCCCCCCCCTACGATTTGATAAACGGGTTGTTCGATTTTTCATACCCCACGCTTGTCTTCGGGCCGTGACCGGGATAGATCACCGTCTCTTCCGGAAGGGTATACAGCTTTTCACGGATCGATCGCTCCAGTGTGGCAAAATCGCCCTTGTAGAGGTCGGTCCGACCGATACCGTCGCGGAACAGGGTATCTCCTGCAATCACCAAATTATCTGGAGCGGAATAGAGTACCACATGGTCGGGGGCATGGCCCGGGGTGTACCGCACATCAAAGGTGAACGGTCCCAATTGCCATTGATCTTTCACCGGCAGTGGATCCGGTTCTATGCCGATCGTTTCCACATCAAACCCGAACATGCGGGCCTGTGACGGGTAGTTGTTCCAGAGGTAGCGATCTTTGTCACTGAGATATACGGGCCGGGTATACTGTTCAAGCACCCGTTTCAGGCCAAGGATGTGATCTACATGTGCATGGGTCAACACCACGGCCGTTAACTGCAGGTCGCTGCTGTCCAGTTTTTTCTGTACCGCTGCAAATTCTTCACGCTCGTAAAACCCGGGATCAACCAGGATCGCGTGGTTTCCCTCCGCCAAAAGGTAGGTGTTTTCAGCAAATGGTCCGACGGTATATCCTGTAATATCCATAGGTGATCACTGGGTTCAACAATTCCGTATTGCCGCAGAGAAAGTGGTCTGAACAGCAGATAAAATAAAAAAGAATGCAGTAGTAATCCTGCATCCTTCAGGGCCATTCTTCGGGCCGGTATTAGCCTGCATTTCTCTTCAAAAAAAATTTTTCTTCAGCAAGGCGTCCCGGCAGTAGTGCCGAATATTCTCCCGAAAAATTACCGGGAAATTGGCAGGCTAATGTCGAGACAACCCACCGATCAATTCAATTTTGCAGCCCGGCAACACCCAGTCAGACCATATAAATAAATGGTTCTCACGGGGTAGCAAAACATGGCAAGATAGTTCAAATAAAATCGTAAGAAGTGCAGGTTACTCCTTGTTGCCGTACCGCTTGTGGAAACGATCGATACGGTCGGCCTTCTTCTGAACTTTCAGGTTGTCCGTATAAAACGGGTGATTTTTCGAATCAACCTCGCTGCGGTATACGCCGTCCTTGGTATCGAGCGTACTGCGGGTTTTGAATTCGGTGCCATCACTCAATACAACCGTTATTTCGTGATAGTCGGGATGAATTCCTTTTTTCATAATGGTGAAAAACTCTTAATTCTCATTGAATTTCAGACGGACAAATATACGGTGTTAATAAGCGTATTGCAACGCTGAGCCAGGATAAAAACCCGGTATCCCGGAGCCGGACCCCGTGGTAAGTGCCGTAATGCCGCCGGGATCTGTGGTAGCCTCAGCGGCATGGCCCTAGTTTTCAAAATCGTCGAACTCGTCGAAATCCCCCATCGAACCAAGCATGCTTCCAAGCATATCGGTATAGGAACGCACGTCATCCAGATCCTGCTTTCCGAGCATCGAATTCTGGTGAAGCGCCTCGATTGTCAGGTCCATCAATACAAGTTTGTCTTCATCAGGCAGGTCGTTGGCGTGTTTCTGCACAAAAGCCGCGAGACCGCTTACGCTGTTGAGCGACTTTTTATACTCACCGGCACTCAAATCGTCGGGCAGTTCCAGTTCATTTCCGCTGGCAAACCAGTCGAGAATCTCCTGGTATGCGTTTTTCTCATCCTCCTCCTTTTTCTTTTGATTCTGGGGATCGGGAAAATGTTTCACAAATATCTTCTTTACCGCCTTGCCGATGATATGTTTGGCCACATTGATAGCTCCCTCCTGCTCGCCCTCATACACCAGTTCCATTTTACCCGTCAATGCGGGTACCACGTGGTAGAGGTCGGTGATACGGGCCTTCGTCTCCGATTCCCCGTTAAGCAGTGCACGCCGTTCGGCGGAGGAAACCAGCTGCTCCATGGCGGTAATCGTCATTCGTGTGGAGACCCCGCTTTTCTGGTCGATATACTCCGACTGGCGCGCTTCGAAGGCGATCTGCTCCAGTATTTCCCGGATGATTCGGGGGATGTGAACGGTGACTTTCCCGTCGCGATTATTCCACGCTTCCTGCTCGGTAATTTTCATCCCAATTTCGAGCTCCCGCGGGTAGTGTGTCAATATTTGGGAGTCGATACGATCTTTCAGCGGGGTAATGATATTTCCGCGACTGGTATAGTCTTCGGGGTTGGCCGAGAATACCATGCCCACATCCAGCGGTATGCGCACGTTAAAACCGCGGATCTGGATATCGCGCTCCTGCATGATGTTGAGCAGGGCCACCTGGATGCGCGGCTGCAGGTCGGGCAGCTCATTGATCGCAAAGATACCCCGATTGGTCCGCGGGATCAGCCCGAAGTTGATGACGTTTTCATCCGCAAGTGTCAGCTTTTTGGTGGCGGCCTTTATCGGATCAATATCCCCGATCAGGTCGGCAACCGTGGTGTCGGGAGTGGCCAGTTTCTCGCCATAGCGGTTGCTGCGGTGGATCCAGGCAATCGGTGTGTCATCTCCCTCCTCCTCGATGCGTTCACGCGCGTACTTGGAGACCGGGTGAAACGGATCATCATTGATTTCTGACCCCTTTACGACAGGCATATACTCATCCAGGAAGTTAACCAGCATCCGTAATATTTTGGTTTTGGCCTGCCCCCGAAGTCCCAGTAAAATCATATCGTGTTTGGCCATGAGGGCGTGCTGTATCTGGGGAATAACCGACTTTTCATACCCGATGATACCCGGGAAGAGTGGATCACCCTGCTGCACCTTTCGGATCAGGTTGTTCCTGATCTCCTCTTTCACGGAAACCGATTTCCAGTCACTCGCTTTCAGACCTCCGAGTGTAGAGACGTCTTCTTTCAGTCTGTTCATAAATTGCAATCAATGAGGTTTTATCTTACCGTTTTAACCTGTAAACTGATTACTGCCGGTAATCATTTCACAATCTTCCTGAAAACTGACGAAGAGTTCCGTTGCATCTCCCCGTGCCTGTCATCCCGAAGGTACAGTAAATTCTGTGCAATGCAAGATCGAATAATAGTGCCAGACTGAGAGGAAAAAGTCGCACACGGACGAAAATTTTGGGAATATGTTTCAAACCCCTTGAATATTACCGTAGAAATAATTAAGTATAGACAGCGATGTAAGCGCTTACAAAAAAAGGGCTTTTTTTACAACAAAATGTAAGCGCTTACAACCTAATGCAAAGTCTGCTCGCGGGGTCTCTTTTTTTAGCAAAAGACTAAGTTTACCTAAATAAAATAATCCAGGGCTTAAAGAACCGGAATCTCCAATTCAGTGAAACAGATCTCTTATTCCACTACCGACAGGAACAACATATAATCAGCTAACAAAAAAATACGATACGATCACCACTTCAATCCTTAATTTTAAATCCCAACATGTGATGACAACCAAGAAGATACTCATCCTTTTATGTGTACTATGGGGTATCAGCAGTTTACCCAGTATAGCCCAGGATACGGTCTCCGGTACGGTTACCGAGGCCGAAACGGGTGAAACGTTGCCAGGTGTAAATATTACCATCCAGGGTATGCCCAATCGCGGCACAACCACCAACCTCGATGGCGAGTACAACCTACAGGTCCCAAGCCTGCAGGACACGCTGGTTTTCTCTTTTGTAGGATTTCAAACAACCGTAGTTCCGATTGACGGAAGGGCTCAAATCGACGTGGCCCTGAGCCCGCAGACCCTGACCGGTTCCGAACTCGTGGTTATCGGCTACGGCACCCAGGAAAAAGGAGATAACACCGGATCCGTTACCGCGGTCAGCTCCTCCGATTTCAATGAGGGGAACATCACCTCTCCCGGCGAGCTGTTCCAGGGCAAGGCGGCCGGGGTGACCGTCACCTCCAATGACGGGGCGCCGGGCAGCGGTTCCACGATTCGCATTCGCGGCGGATCCTCCCTTTCGGCCAGCAACGACCCGCTGTTTGTGATTGACGGCGTTCCACTCGACGGCGGCGGCGTCTCCGGCATGCGGAACCCGCTGAATACAATCAATCCCAACGATATCGAGTCTATTTCGATACTCAAGGATGCTTCGGCCACGGCAATCTACGGATCACGAGCCTCCAATGGCGTGGTGCTCATCACCACAAAACGCGGGCATGAGGGGCAATCTCTGTCGGTTAGCTACACCGGCAAGGCGTCCCTGCAGACCCAGGCTAAAACGCTGGATGTGCTCTCCGCCGAGGAGTTCAGAACCGTTGTTGAAAACCGGTTCGGGCAGGGCGCCGCTGATCAGCTCGGCGATGCCAGCACCGACTGGCAGGACGAGATCTACGAAAACGCATTCAGCCAGGATCACAACCTGAGTTTTACCGGTGCCTACAATGACCTGCCCTATCGCGTTTCGCTGGGATTTTCGGGAAATGGCGGCATTCTGAAAACCTCGCAGATGGACCGGCTAACCGGTTCAGTAGCGGTTAACCCGACCTTTCTTGACGGCGACCTGAGAGTGGATCTTAACATCAAGGGTATGCAGGTCAATAACCGGTTTGCCAACCGCGGTGCCATCGGCTCCGCGATCACCTTTGATCCCACCCAGCCGGTGACGGTCGATAGCAACCCCTTCGGTAACTATTTTACATGGACCAATCAAAACGGGGATCCCATCAGCATCGCGCCCGCCAACCCGATGGCGCTGCTGAACCAGACGGAGGACGAATCGACCGTCTATCGCTCGATAGGAAACGCCAAATTCGATTACACCCTCCCCTTCTTCCCTGATATGGTTGCCACCCTGAATCTGGGGTATGACTACTCGAACGTGGGAGACGGTAAAAACATCGTGCCGGATAATGCCGCATTTGCCTATACGGGCGAAAATCAACCCAACGGCAGCCGCACCGAATATGATCAGAAAAAGGAAAATGAGCTGCTCGACTTTTACCTGAAATACAACCGGGAACTCTCCGGTATCGACAGCAAGATCGATATCACCGGCGGGTACTCCTGGGAGCACCACTACGAACGCGGGTCCAATTATGTGACCAACTTCAACACTGCGGACACGCTGGTTGTAGAACAGGATACCGATTTTGAGACCGAGCACTACATTGTCTCATTCTTTGGCCGCATGAACTACGCGTTAAAGGACAAGTACCTGCTGACCGCAACCCTGCGAAATGACGGCACCTCCCGGTTCTCCGAGGACAACCGCTGGGGCCTCTTCCCGTCTGCAGCACTGGCCTGGAAAATTCATGAAGAACCGTTTCTAGCCAATGCAGAGGCCGTCACCGAGCTGAAATTACGACTCGGGTACGGTGTCACCGGGCAGCAGCGCATTGGCCAGGGTGATTACCCCTACCTGCCGCAGTACACCTTCAGTGAAGACAACGCGCGGTACCAGTTCGGGGACGAGTTTATCACCACGCTCCGTCCGGAGGGCTACAACGCCAACCTGAAGTGGGAGGAAACCACCACGTACAACATCGGGCTGGATTACGGCTTCTTTAACGACCGTTTAATCGGTTCGATTGAGGCCTACCAGCGCGTGACCGATGACCTGCTGAACGTGATTCCCGTCCCGGCCGGGACCAACTTCACCAACCGGATTCTCACAAACATCGGTACGCTGGAAGTACGCGGACTGGAGTTCAATGTGACGGGCCGGGTGATTTCCACCCCCCACTCCTACCTGGAGATCGGCTTCAACGCCACGCACAACGTGGATGAAATCACAAAGCTGACCAACGTGCAGTCGGAAGATTTCATCGGAGTGGAAACCGGCGGCATCTCCGGCGGTGTCGGCAATACGGCACAGATTCACAGTGTCGGATTCCCGAGAAGCTCCTTCTTCGTGTATGAACAGGTCTATGACCAGAACGGCCGGCCTCTTGAAGGCGTTTACGTGGATCGCAATGACGACGGGGCGATAACAGCCGATGACCGGTACCGGTACGAAAGCCCGACACCCGACTACACGTTCGGATTCTCATCCCGCTTTGAGTACAAAAACTGGGATGCCTCCTTCTCGGCACGGGCCAATATCGGAAACTATGTGTACAATAACGTAGCCTCCAACAATACCGTCTTCAGTTTCATGTACAACACCCAGGGCTACCTGTCGAACTCACTAAGCGCCATCAGGGATATTCAGTTTAACAATGCCCAGTACCTGTCGGACCATTATGTTGAAAATGCCTCCTTCCTGCGCATGGACAACATCACGGCAGGATACACCTTCAACGACCTGTTGGACCAGGTGAAGTCGCTCCGGGTTTCCGCAACGGTACAAAATGCCTTTGTGATTACCGATTACAGCGGACTCGATCCGGAAGTGTTCGGCGGTATCGATAATAACGTGTACCCGAGACCGCGGACCTTTATTCTGGGGCTCAGCCTGAACTTCTAACAACAATTTTCAAAACCAGACCATTATGTTTAAGCACTATAAAATATTGGCAGCTGCACTCATTGCACTACTAGCCGCTGCTGCTACTTCTTGCACAGAGGATCTCAACACGTCTCCGCTTGATGATGACGTGGTGACGTCGGCCTCGGTGTATGAGACACCCGAGGATTACC
>JAWVZC010000180.1:0-8276 GCA_033722415.1 Balneolaceae bacterium
GGGACTGGCTGATGAATATCAACCTGAAAGGGCAGTGGCTCTGCATGAAGTATGAAATACCGGCGATGCTTGAGAGCGGGGCCGGGTCCATCGTCAACATGTCCTCCATTCTCGGTAAGGTGGGGTTTGAACAGGCGGCCCTGTACACTGCCTCCAAGCACGGGCTGATCGGTCTTACCAGGACCGCGACTCTGGAGTACTCGAAAGACCACATTCGAATTAACGCGATCTGTCCCGGATTTATCGAAACCCCGATGCTCGAGGAGGCCGGTATCACCACAGATCCCGAAATGAAAAAGAATATTACGGCCCTGCACGCCATCGGCCGGCTGGGAGCGCCCGGTGAGATCGCCGATGCTGTGATATGGCTTTCTTCGGAGCGATCCTCATTTGTCACCGGCCATACACTGCTGGTGGACGGCGGATACACCGCACGATAACGCAACACCCGTAAACCCGGAAGGAACGAGATCATGGGTACTTCAGGAAAAACATATATTGCATGGTTCGATGAAATTGGAATGGACGATATCGCCCTGGTCGGGGGGAAGAACGCCTCCCTCGGGGAGATGCGAAAAAAACTGGTGACGCTGGGGGTCAAGGTGCCGGACGGTTTTGCCGTTACCGCAGAAGCCTACCGCCAGTTCCTGGAGTCCAACGAAATCGCGGAGGCAATCAGCAAAGAGATTGAACGGTTTCGGGATGAAAAAATCTCGCTGGACGAGGCAGGATTGAAGATCCGGAAAATGATTATCAACGGGATTTTCCCGATACACCTTGCCGAATTGATCAAGGAGGCCTATGAGCAGTTATGCGTCAAATATGACACCTACAACCTGGACGTGGCGGTCCGCAGCAGCGCCACCGCCGAGGATCTGCCCGGTGCCAGTTTTGCCGGCCTGCAGGAAACCTACCTGAATGTGCGCGGGGAGGATGAGCTGCTAAAAACATGCAAGCGCTGTTTCGCATCTCTCTTTACCGACCGTGCAATCTCCTACCGCGAGGAGAAAGGATTTGAACATATGGAGGTCGCCCTGTCGGTGGGGGTGCAGAAGATGGTGAAAGCAGACAACTCCGGTTCCGGCGTGATGTTTTCGATCGATACCGAAACCGGGTTCCCGGATACCGTACTGATTAATGCCGCGTGGGGACTCGGCGAACACGTGGTACAGGGAACGGTTAATCCCGACCAGTACACCGTATTTAAACCCCTGCTGGAAAGCGAAGAAAAAGACCGGAACCCCATCCTGCAAAAGAAGCTGGGCAGCAAAAAACAGAAGATGGTTTACACCTCAAACGGCAACGGAAAAACAAAAAGCGTAGTCACCACCCCCGAGGAACAGGCCAGTTTTGTGCTGAACGACCGGGAGATCCTGGAGCTTGCCGAGTGGGCGGTGCGTATTGAGAGGCATTACGGCAAACCGATGGATATCGAATGGGTAAAAGATGAAAAATCGGGTTCGCTCTTTGTCGTTCAGGCCCGCCCGGAAACGGTGCATTCGGCCGATAATGGTACGATTTTTAAATCATATTCGCTGAAAAAACACAGTGAAAAGCCGGTACTGAAGGGCCAAAGTATCGGTAGTTCCATCGTGCACGGCAAGGTGTGCAAGGTAGACCATATCTCCGACCTGAAATCAGTAGACAAGAGCTGCATCCTGGTAACAGAAATGACAGAACCCGACTGGGTTCCCGCCATGAAAAATGTAGCTGGTATTATCACCGACTTTGGCGGGCGAACCTGCCATGCGGCGATCGTCAGCCGCGAGTTGGGAATACCCGCAATCGTCGGTACTAGCGTCGGTACCAGTGTCCTCAAAGACGGCAACCGAATTACCCTGTCCTGTGCGGAGGGAGAGGAAGGAGCCGTGTTCGACAATTACCTGGAATATGAAGTAAATGAAATAGACCTGGGCAAGATCCCGGAATTCAAGACCCGGATCATGCTGAATATCGCCACCCCGGATTCCGCCTTCAAGTGGTGGCGGCTGCCGGTCGGCGGGGTGGGACTGGCCCGGATGGAATTCATTATCAGCAATCACATCCAAATTCACCCGATGGCCCTGGTGCATTTTGACCGCGTTATCAAGGAACAGGAGCGGGAGAAAATTCGCAAGCTGACCAAGGGCTACAAAGACAAGCAGGATTATTTCGTCGATCGCCTGTCGGAAGGGATCGCAAAAATAGCTGCATCACAATATCCCAACCCGGTTATCGTACGTACAAGCGATTTTAAGACCAATGAATATGCCGGGCTTGTGGGAGGAGAGGCATTTGAACCCGATGAGGAGAACCCGATGCTGGGATGGCGCGGAGCCTCGCGCTACTACAGTGACAACTACCGGGAGGGATTCGCCCTGGAATGCCGGGCCCTGCGGCGCGTTCGGGAGCAGATCGGCCTGGATAACGTGATTATTATGATCCCGTTCTGCCGCACGCCGGACGAAGCAAAGTGGGTGCTTGAGGAGATGCGGAAAAACGGGCTTGAACGCGGCAGGAATAACCTGCAGATCTATATGATGTGCGAGATCCCTTCCAACGTCATTCTCCTGGAGGAGTTTGCGCAATATTTCGACGGATTTTCGATAGGTTCCAATGATCTTACGCAGTTAATCTTGGGGGTAGACCGTGATTCTGCCGTTCTCTCGTACCTGTTTGATGAACACAACACTGCCGTTAAAAACAGTATTGAGGAGATTATCAGGCGAGCACACAAGATAAACCGGAAAGTGGGATTCTGCGGGCAGGCCCCCAGCGACGACCCGGAGTATGCCGCGTTCCTGGTGAATGCGGGTATCGACGCCATATCACTCAACCCGGATAGCGTCGTCAACGTTATCCGGTATGTAGCTGAAGCTGAACAGAAGGATGTGAAAATGCATGTATGAATTTGATCACAACCATACCTCTCCTCCCCGCAGCAACGGGGCAGAATCGAAAAACCGACAGGGTGAGGCGGGTACGATAACCAGGGTCAGGGGAAGTGTGGTTGATGTTCGGTTTCCCGGGCAGATCCCGGACATATTCAATATCCTTACGGTTTCCGCCGAGACCGACCCGGCATCATCGGGCCCAATCATTCTGGAGGTGGTATCTCACCTGGATACCCAAAGCGTTCGGTGTCTTGCACTCACTTCCACCCGCGGTCTGGCACGGGGGAAGGCGGCAACCGACACCGGCGAACCATTGAAGGTGCCCGTGGGCAGCGAACTGCTGGGGCGCGCGTTCAACCTGTTTGGCGATCCGATTGATGAAGGATCCCCGATCGAATCCTCCGAACGGCGATCTATCGACCAATCTCCGGTCCCCCTCTCGAAGCAGGTGACCACACAGGAGATTCTTCATACCGGCATCAAGGCGATTGACGTGCTGGCCCCGATTGAACGGGGTGGCAAGGCGGGCATGTTCGGCGGGGCGGGTGTGGGCAAGACGGTACTCATCATGGAGATGATCCAGAATATGGTGGCTCACTACGAGGGCATCAGCCTGTTTTGTGGTATCGGGGAACGGTGTCGCGAAGCGGAGGAACTCTACCGGGAGATCCGGGAGGCCGGGGTACTGGATCACACGGTCATGGTGTTCGGCCAGATGAACGAACCGCCGGGAGCCCGTTTCCGGGTGGGAAAAACGGCGCTGACCATGGCGGAATATTTCCGTGACAGCCGCCGGCTGGATATTCTGCTGCTGATCGACAACATTTTTCGGTTTGTTCAGGCGGGATCGGAAGTTTCCGGTCTGATGGGCAAGATTACCTCCCGGATGGGGTACCAGCCCACGCTGGGAGCGGAAATTGCGGACCTTGAAGAACGAATATGCAATACCAGCTACGGTTCGATCACCTCGGTTCAGGCGGTGTATGTACCCGCTGACGATTTTACCGACCCGGCGATTACACACACTTTTTCGCACCTTTCCTCCTTTATCGTGTTATCGAGGGAACGGGCCAGCCAGGGATTTTACCCGGCGGTGGACCTGCTTAGGTCTGGCTCAAAGATGCTATCGCCCAACGTGGTGGGACGACGCCATTACGATATCGCTCGGCGGGTCAGGGAGACCCTGGCGCATTACGATGACCTGAAGGATATCATCTCGATGCTGGGAATGGAAGAGCTTTCCGGGGAAGATCAGCAACTGGTACACCGTGCCCGCCGGCTGGAACGCTTTTTTACTCAGCCGTTCACCGTAACGGAACGGTTTACCGGGAAAAAAGGGGTGCTGGTTTCGATTGATGATGCCCTGGACGGGTGCCGGGCTATTCTTGATGATCAATTTCCCGATGCGAAAGAACAGGATTTCTACATGATCGGTGGGATCGACGAAATAAACAGGGAGCAGTCATGAGCCAGAGCAGGATGACATTGAAAGTATGGACCCCGGAGCAGCTGACGCTCCATGAAAAGGCCGATAAAATTGTTGCAGAGGCGCCCGGCGGGTTTTTCTGCCTGCTGCCCCGGCATATCGACTTCCTGTCGGAGCTGACACCCGGCATCCTCAGCTATACCCTGGACGGAGATGAACGATACCTGGCCGTGAACCGCGGAATCCTGGTAAAATGCGGGCCGGATGTGATGGTTTCCGTCCGAAGTGCGGTACAGGGAGAATACCTCGAAGATCTCGAGCACCTGATTCGGGAAACATTTCAAAAGATTGACGAGAAAGAGCATGAGATAACTATCGCCATGAACCAGCTGGAAGCCGATTTTATCCGCCGGTTTGTGGAGGTCAACAAACAGCGCGGCCGGAGCTGACATGACACGCGAACTAGACGATAAAAAAGAAGATTTTGCCCTGCGGGTGGGGGAACAATCGGAACGGCGGTCGCGGGCCCGAGAGGAGAAAAAGCGCGGTATCTGGTTCGGGCTGGGTATGTTCGGACTGGTGGGGTGGTCGGTGGCCGTGCCGGCCCTGCTGCTGCTTGCCCTCGGCATCTGGATCGACCGGACCTGGGATACCGACTACTCCTGGACATTGATGTTGCTGATCATGGGCGTCGCCCTTGGCTGCATGAACGCCTGGTACTGGGTGAAAAAAGAAAGTGAGGAGCAGAACAATGGAAACTGATATCGCCGTCGTTATACTGCTGGTGGGGGTGATTATCGTGCTGGCGATCCTGTTCAGATTTCTCTTCCGGCAGCTCGCCATACCGGCCTTCATCGGCTTTTCCGTGGCCATAGGGGTGTTTTTTGCCGGATTGATTTTTAGCACCGACCCCGAATCCGTCAAAATTGATGCCTCGTTCGAGGCGGTTCACGATTTTTTCGTCCCATTTTTCTTCGTAAGTATCGGTATGGCCGCAGACCCCGCCGCATTCGCCGGTATCGGGTGGCCTCTTTTCCTGCTGCTGGCAGCGGCGGTACTGGGAAAACTGCTTGGTGCGGGTATCCCCGCTGCCCTGACGCTGGGCTTCCCCGCAGGAGTGATGATCGGTATCAGCATGATAACATGTGCCGAAATTGCCCTAATCATTATGCAGCGGGGGCTATCACTGGGCAACTTGGCGGTAACCCCGGAACTCTTTACGTGGGTCGTAGCTATTTCAGCGACAACGGCCCTGGTCATGCCACTTGTTCTTAGGAGGCTACTGGCCGAGCATACATTCAAATGGGAGATGACATGAGTACTTTTTTCCAGATCCTGACAGGATTAACGGCGGGTGCTTTACTGGGTTACTTCTTCTTCTACGGGCTGTGGTGGAGCCTGCAGCGAACCACCGGTCATGACCATCCCTTCCGGGTAATGCTGGTAAGTTTTGCTGTGCGTTCGGTTGTCGTTACCGCTGGTTTTTACGGTCTGCTTCTGCTGGGGTGGCAGGTGTTGGCCACGGCGGTACCCGGCTTCGTGATAATGCGGATGGTGCTGGTCAGCCGGTGGGGAACCGGTAACCTGGAACCCGAAACCGGCGGCGGGAGGCGGGATGGAATTTAATATCGACAATAACGTCTTCTGGGAGTGGGGGGTCATCCGGGTCAACGCCACGCTTGTCTACTCCTGGGTGGTGCTGATGCTGCTGACGGTCGTGGCCCGGGCCGTCACCTCCCGTATCGATCCCGATACTTCGCGCAGCCGCTGGCAACATATGCTGGAAGCCCTGGTGACGGTAATTCGCGAACAGATACGTGAGGCGAGCCGACAGGAACCGGACCGATATCTGCCCTTTATCGGCACGCTGTTCCTGTTCATTGTGACCTCCAATGTGCTTGATGTGGTGCCTGGGTTTACGGCTCCCACGAGTTCGCTCTCCACGACGGCCGCCCTGGCATCGCTGGTGTTCTTTGCGGTTCCCGTCTTCGGGATCATGCGGCAGGGGGTCAGGGAGTACCTCAGGCAGTACCTGAAACCGACCCCGTTTATGCTGCCGTTCAACATTATCGGAGAGGTTTCTCGAACTGTGGCCCTGGCCATTCGCCTGTTCGGTAACATCATGAGCGGTAGCCTGATTGTGGCTATTCTGCTGAGCCTGGCTCCGCTCTTCTTCCCGATGGCGATGCAGGCATTCAGCCTGCTGATCGGGGTGATACAGGCCTATGTGTTCGCAATCCTGGCGCTGGTGTATATCGCATCGGGACAGCGTTCACGGCCGCCGGCAGCCGCAGAACATGCAGCGGAACAAGATTCATCAGACAATCAAACACCTAACAACATTGAGGTATGACATGGATGCAATTACCACCATCGGCATGATATCGATCATCGTTTCGGGATTCACGATCGCCGTGGGTTCGGTGGGGCCCGCCCTCGGCGAAGGGAAAGCCCTTTCGCAGGCTCTGACGGCGATCGCCCAGCAACCGGACGAATCACCCACCATAACCCGCACCCTTTTTGTGGGGCTGGCTATGGTAGAGTCTACCGCCATCTACTGTTTTGTAGTGGCCCTGATCCTGATTTTTGCCAATCCCTTCTGGGATTACGTAATCAACCTGGCGGGAGGATGACGTGCAGATCGACTGGTTCACATTTTTCGCCCAGATTGTCAATTTCCTGATCCTGGTGCTGCTGCTAAGGCGCTTTTTGTACAACCCGGTTATGGCGGCAATGGACCAGCGGGAAAAGCGGATCGAAGAGCGCCTGGAAGAAGGGCGTCGAAAGCTGGCGGATGCAAATGAGAAAGAATCCGAATATAAAAAAAAGTTGCGCCGGTTCGATCAACAGAAAGAGGAGATGATCCGGGAGGCGAAGAGCGAAGTCGAACAGAAACGGAAGAAGATGATGGATGAGGTTCGCTCCGAGATCGCAGAGATCCAGCAGCGGTGGGAAAATACCATCGAAAGCGAGCGTGAGTCATTTTTGCAGGAGCTGCAGATCACCGCCGGAAAGCAGATTATCGAGGTGGTGCGTCTGATTGTTGAAGACCTGGCGGACCGGAGCTTGGAATCGCAGGTGACCGGGATATTTATACAAAATCTGGAGGATATGAGCCCGGAACAGAATAAAAAGCTGGTAAGCTCGGCACTGGATTACGGAGACGGTACAATTCAGGTAAAAAGCAGTTACCCGATCGACGAGGTGCAGAAACGGGAAATAACCCGGATCCTGGAGCAAAAGGTGGTTCCCAATGTGAAGTGCAACTTCGAGGTGGTATCGACGCTTGGATTCGGAATTGAGCTGTGGGCCGGCGGTTGGCGGGTCGGCTGGAATCTCAAGCGCTACCTGGGAAAACTGCGGCATGACCTTGAGCAGGCTGTTATGGATACCGAACAGGTATCGTCGCCGGGAACCGTGAAAACGTAATTGGTTGAGGAGATACGAAATAAATCACGGAACACAGATGCCTAAAATTGATCACAATCATATTATCCGGTCGACTTTTGAATTTATCAAGAACAACGTGAAGGAACCCGCCTCGGGGCTCCAGTTCTATGAAACGGGAACCGTCCAGTCGGTGGGAGAGGGGATCGCCGTGGTGGATGGGCTGCCCGGGGTAAAATCGGATGAGCTTCTTTCGTTTCCCCACGGTGTGATGGGCATGGCCTATAACCTGGATGAGCACCAGGTGGGGGTTATCCTGCTGGACCAGGAGCGACAGATTGAATCGGGGGATGAGGTTCACCGGACGGGCCGGGTCTTGGACCTGCCGGTGGGCGAGCAGCTGCTGGGCCGGGTGATTGACCCGCTCGGCAGAGCACTTGACGAGAAGGGATCGATCTATGCCAATACTCGCTACCCGGTAGAGCGCCCGGCTCCACCCATTATGCACCGTTCGAAGGTGGAAACGCCGCTGCAAACCGGTATTAAAACAATTGATGCCTTCATCCCCATCGGCCGCGGTCAGCGGGAAC
>JAWVZC010000181.1:0-8261 GCA_033722415.1 Balneolaceae bacterium
GCCCGACAGAAAATATCCCTGGGCCATAGTCAGTTCGTAATAATCGGTATAGAGCGCCGGGTGAGTAAGCGTTTGCGTGTTTTGCTGCAGCGTTTCAGTTGTTTTCATATCCAGTAGTCAAGGACAAGATGGAGTTAAATATCGTTCCTCACACAAGCTCGCAACCGGTTGCAAGATAGTAATTTGAGAACGAATCCACGACCGCTATCCCAATCTTTGTTATTTACGTGCCTTTTCCAAGCCGATGTTTTCAATACACGTTCATCGTTTGATTCGTTTAATGGGTATTGGAGGATCGTAGGTTAGTTAATTGTTTCTGGTCATTAATTATCTGGGCAATCTATCATGCATCACCCGTTACTCATCATTTCACAGTTTTCATTTCTTACCCCCGAATCCCATCAGAAAATGTTCACACAAAGAAGGGTTTCGTGACTTTCAGAGGAAGGTTGCCATAATTATTTGACTATCAGTACATTGCTGATTGGTGTCGAAATTCATTGTGAAAACGGGCTTGTACTGTTTTGAAGGCAGTTCCAGACAGGATTCAGTGATCGATCATCCCCTGAAATTACGGCGTTCGATGAATTTTTTAATCTTTTTGTTCCCGATCCAAACTTTACGGTTGGATTCCACATCCACCAATTCCAGGTTCACCGAGTAAAATATTGCCGCTTCCCTGCCGCTGACGGATTCATCGACGATGGAGCTGATGTTCCCGATCAGCATGAAGTCGGCACCAAGCTCCTGGGCCATCGCCTTGGTTGTTTCATACGAGGCGTAGGTTTGCTGATCACGCCGTTCTTCACGGATCTGTTCCCGTTCCTCGCTGCCGGCAACCACATCCACCTTGCCCGTGTTGACGAAGGCGCGTTCCATCTCCTTGGTGATCACTTCGGTATCGATATGCTCCATCGTCTCGTTTCGAACGCGGCCTACGATGACCACCGGCGGTTGATCATGAGTTCTCCGAAATTCGTTCAGCCAGGGTTTGGAGGATGCATCCGAAATCATCTCCTCGGCCACCAGCCGTGCGTCCGTATCATTCCACCTCCCGGAAAGGTCGGTGGTGGAGTCGGTCGGGATACGGCTGACCTCCTGTGTGGGGATACAGCCCAGAACCAGGAATGTGAGCGCGATTAAAAGGGATATTGGAATCAGCTTGTTTGTTATTCGGGCAATCATGTTATCAGATCAGTTGAAATTGTTTAATGCGTTGTTCGTGAACAGGTACAAGAGGGTTGCATCTGAAAGTGGGTGTCAGAAGGATAATTAATCATTTCATTACGCAGGGATCATTCAAAGCCATTCACTTTAACCGTTTGAAAGTAATGAACTCACAATAGAAAATACGTTATACAGACCTTCATAGTGTATTAATTTTTTTTAGTTCCAGTAGAGTGATTCCAGAAGCTCCAGTTCCGGTTGACTGCCGACGGTAATGGATCGTTTCTCTGAGTAGACCAGTTGGCCGGCCCCGTAATATAATATATCGATCTCATGGGTACCGGGTGGCAGGTGCAGTACAGCGGCATGCACCTTGCCGGGCATCGTCTGCCAGCCCCTCAGGTCCGCTTTTTCGGTGGCTTCCTGCCCGATTTTTCCCAGGAAATTAGCCAGTCCACCGAGGAAGTGGTTTTTTTCACCGATCTCATCACTGATTTTATTGGTACCTGCCGCTTTCAGATATGACCGCACTACCGAACGCGCGTAGATAATCGGTTCTTTCACCTTGTAGACTTCCCGTGCCACCCGGTCCATCTCTTCCAGGAGGTAGAGCTCTTTATGTAGAGAGTCCCCGTTTACGTGGACCTCTACCCGCGAAACCTGGCTCCTGTACATCCTGAGCGATGGCACGGAGAACTTGAGATAGAGGTCGGGCTGATCAAGGTATAGTCGGAGATCATGCTGCACCTTTACCGGTGCACGCCCGCTGAATGCGGTGACAAGCAGGTTGTACCGATCCGGTTGCGTCACTTTTCGCAGTTCGGATCTCAGTGGTGGTGAAAAGGGGTAAACGGCGGGCTGGTCACGAAGCGAGGCCAGCAGGTTTTGAAAGGCTATCCGGGCGTCGTCCGGCTTGTTGGTTTTGGCGAAGAGAATCGCCGACAGGTAATGGCCGAGCGCACTGTTCTGTACGTTGGTATCGCCAGTCTTCCAGTCCACCTGCCCGGTGGTATCGGCTTTCGACAGTGCCTCGACCAGGCCTTTGTAGCGGATGTTGAGCCGCTGCAGCTTGAAAGCGATCCTTCTCGACTCCACAAGAGCGGCTTCGAACTCTTCCAGGTGAATAAAATTCAGGGCCTTGAAAATGTTCAGGTAGATATCCTCATAATCCTCCCCGTCGTAGGCCAGCGCGTTATCGTTCAACAGAAAGGACTGCACCGCCCGGCTCACACTTTTGGTAAACAGCTGGTCGATCCGATCTTCGGCTTCTGTAAAATGGACATTGCTCTGCTCAAAGTTGCCCTTGAAATGGGTGACGGTGCCCAGTTCAAGCCGGTACAAGACCTCATCTTTCGGCCTGTAAATCTCTTTGTCCCCGAACCGGGTAAGCAGATCCTCGGATTTTTGAAAATCCTGACGGGCAAAGGTGCTGCGAAGCGTCTCCTGTGCGGAATCAAGCTGGTAGGCTCGGCATGAAACAAGGAGAACATAAGCCGTAATGAATAAACATACCCGGTTAGCCGTTCGTAGCATACCGAAAATTGCTGCTTAATTTTTGCATCGTAATGTTCCACTATTTTCAGCTGAATACAAGTGATAAACTGAAATCTCACATTTAAATTGTTAACTGTTATATTCAGCTTTCGTTCATGCTAATTACACTCCGATACATTTGAAGCGTCTTGTCCTGTCACTTACCGGTATCGCGCTGCTCCTCGTCCTGGTGAAAGGGTGCGCCACACCGACGAGCCCGACCGGGGGAGAACCGGACAGGGAGGGCCCCAAAATCGTAAGAACAGTTCCCGAATCGGGTACCACCAATTTTGAAGGCCGCTCGATCGAACTCTCCTTTTCGGAATTTGTGGAGCGGTCATCGATGCGGCAGGCCGTGATAATAGAACCGGATGTAGGGCTTGAATACTCGCTGGACTGGGGTCGGAAGTCAGTGGCTATCGAATTTGACACCGGGTTGCCGGATACTACAACCATTCTGGTGAGCATCGGGACCGAACTGTCCGATACAAGGGGGAACGATATGAGTGAACCGGTGCGTATTGCTGTTTCCACCGGTCCCGAAATCGATCAGGGGGTAATTACCGGCCGGGTGCTGGATGCCAGTACGGGCAAGGGCACTTCGGGTGATCGCGTGCTGCTGTACCGAACACCGGTTGATTTAACCGAAAAGGCGGATTACCTGGCACAGACCGATACCAGCGGTCGTTTCAACTTTACCTACCTTCGGCAGGGAGAGTACAAGGTGTTTTGGGTGAATGATCAGAATCGCAGTAAAATATGGGAGACCGAACGGGAGCGGGCACAGCCGTTCTACCGCGAAACCGTCAGGCTGGAAAAAGCGGGGACCGATACCCTGCAAACAATATACAAGGCCGGTTCAGATACCACCAAACCGGGAATTCAGGGAGTTGGGCTGTTTTCATCGCGCCGCATGCGCCTTCGATTCAGTGAAAACATTCAGCTTACCGACAGCAGCTCGTTCACCATACAGGATTCCCTGGGTAACCGGTTATCCGGGGCGGTACCACTCTACATATCACCGTCCGAAAAATATGTACTGTTTGCGCGAAGCGAACGCAATCTGGAAGCAGATCAGCAATACCGGCTGAGGGCCACGAATATTTCCGATGTGGCCGGCAATATTCAGCCGGAAGTTTTGCAGGAATTTGAGGGATCTGCCCAGGAGGATACCACGCAGCAGCGTATTGTTAGCCGCGAAAATGAGGGAGGGATCTACCCTGATGAGCCCCTGGAGATCGTATATGCCACGACGATTACGGAACAGCCGATCCTCGATTCCCTCTACGTCGTGGAGGGGGACTCCCTATATGAAAACTGGGAGACCCTGCAGGTCCGGAAAAACAGGCTCTTTGTGTATCCGCAGCAGCAGTGGCAGCAGGCGCTCGACTATGAAGTGAGAGCCTGGAACCCGGCTGACGCCAATCGAAAGTCATACGCCCTGCAAGTCTGGCATCCCGCCGATTACGGCAAAATTGAATTTACCCTTGCGGATACCACTGACAAGCGCTCTTACCATTTGAGACTTACCAGCAGCGAGCGGGGTTCCATGTTCGACACCACGTTTTCCAGGTCGGTCACGATCAACGACCTGCCGCCGCTGGACTACAAGGCGATTATTTTTGGCGATCTCAACGACAACGGTCGTTGGGATCAGGGGCAGGTGGATCCGTTTAAACGGCCCGAACCCTATTTCCTGCAGCGAAAGATCCCGGTTAAGAAAGGTTTTACCTCGGAGGTAACGGTCGAATTCGAATAACTGCCACAGATAACCGTTATGTTTAACCTGTGGGGAAAAAAGTCAGCTAATTTGGTTATTTTACAAAACAGATATTCAGCCAGTAAAATCAAGCACAGGTATCATGTCTGAAGAGTATAGCACCGTCGAAAAGGAGAGATCAGAAAAACAGGGACAGGACCAATCGGGGGCAGAGGAAGCCTACCAGTCGGAGCATAAAATTCGCTTTGTAACGGCTGCCAGCCTGTTTGACGGGCATGATGCCAGTATCAATATCATGCGGCGCATCCTGCAGAGCAGCGGTGCGGAAGTCATTCACCTGGGGCACAACCGTTCCGTACAGGAAATTGTAGACTGCGCTATCCAGGAAGATGTGCAGGGCATTGCAGTAAGCTCATACCAGGGGGGACATATGGAGTATTTCAAATACATGACTGATCTCCTGGAAGAGCGTGGGGCCTCGCATATCAGGGTTTTCGGCGGTGGTGGTGGCGTGATCGTGGATGATGAAATCCGTGAGCTTGAGGAGTACGGTGTCGCCCGGATATTTTCGCCGGAGGATGGCAACAGGATGGGCCTCCAGGGCATGATCAACCGGATGCTGGAAGCGTGTGACTTCGACACGGTTGAGGCGGCCCCGGCTGATCCCAGGGGAATACTGGAAAAAGATCCCAAAGCCCTGGCCCGTTCGATCTCGGCACTTGAAAATGGTCACACCTCGATGATAAGCTACTCTGATGACAAGTTGTTTGACGACAGCGGAAGTATTATAGAACCGGCTTCCAACGGGCAGCCCATACCGCTGATCGGCATTACCGGGACGGGGGGAGCCGGGAAAAGCTCGCTGACCGACGAGCTGGTTCGCCGGTTCCTGCAGGAGTTCACCGACCTGGATATAGCCATAATCTCAATTGATCCATCCAAAATTCGAACCGGTGGAGCGCTGCTTGGAGACCGTATCCGGATGAACAGTATTGATACCGAACGGGTTTTTATGCGAAGTCTCGCCACCCGGGCGACCAACCGTACCACAAGCGGGGCGGTGCGGGGTGCGATAGCGGTTTGTAAAACCGCCGGATTTGATCTTGTAATCGTGGAAACAAGCGGTATCGGGCAGAGTGATACCGAGATTACCGGTGTATCCGACATACCGATATATGTGATGACCAGTGAATATGGCGCCGCCACCCAGCTCGAAAAAATCAACATGCTTGACCTGGCGGATCTTGTGGTACTGAATAAGTTCGAGAAGAAGGGATCGCAGGATGCACTGCGTGACGTGCGCAAACAGATGAAACGTAACCGGGGAGCGTGGAACCAGGATCCCCGGGAGATGCCCGTCTACCCGACGATTGCCACCCAGTTTAATGACGAAGGGGTGAACCGCCTGTTCAAGGCCCTCGTTGACCGGGTAAATGACCACTACGGGCTGAATTGGAATCCCGCGGTTTACACCAATCCGGAACCCGCCGTCGACCTGCAGACCCGGGGCATAATCCCCGGTAAACGGCAGCGGTACCTGTCCGAGATATCAGAGACGATCCGGGATTATCACCAGTGGGTAGAAGAGCAGGTAGAGATAGCCAACAAGCTGGAACAGGTGGAGGGAACCCGCATGCAGATTGAGGCGTGGGAGCCTGAGGGAAAGGAATCTTTCCGGGACACGCTCGGGGAGATGAAGGAGCATTGGCAAAACAAGCTGGATGCCCGCTGCATCAAGATTCTGGATAAATGGGATGAACAGTATGAAAAATACCGGCAGGAGTCCGTCGATGTAACCATCAGGGGACGAACATTTTCCAACGAAATGTACCGGGAATCACTGAGCGGACTCAAGATCCCGCGTGTTTCCCTGCCCAAAACCGAACACAAGGGCGAACAGCTCCGGTATGCCCTGAAAGAAAACCTGCCCGGGTATTACCCGTTTACCGCCGGCATCTTCCCCTTCAAGCGGGAAGGGGAGGATCCCACGCGCATGTTTGCCGGTGAGGGCACCCCGGAACGCACCAACAAACGATTTCACTATGTGAGTGAGGGGATGCCCGCGGCCCGCCTCTCTACGGCTTTTGATTCGGTCACTTTGTACGGGGAGGATCCCGATGAACGCCCCGACATCTACGGCAAGATCGGGAATTCCGGGGTAAGCATCTGTACGCTCGACGATATGAAAAAGCTCTATTCCGGATTTGAGTTGACCTCCCGAAAAACTTCGGTTTCAATGACCATCAACGGACCGGCCCCGATGATTCTGGCGATGTTCCTCAATACGGCGATCGACCAGGAGGTGGAGCGGTACCTGAAGGAGAACGGGCAGTGGGAGAAGGCCCGCGCGAAGATTGATCGCCATTTCAGGGAGAAAGGAGCGGCTAAACCCGATTACAAGGGGGATCTGCCAGAGACCAACAACGGTTTCGGACTGGGGCTGCTGGGGATCTCAGGTGACCAGCTGGTTGACCGGCAAACCTACGAGCGGATTAAAGAGGAAACGCTCAGCGTTGTTCGCGGTACCGTTCAGGCCGATATTCTGAAGGAGGATCAGGCCCAAAACACCTGTATCTTCTCCACCGAATTTGCCCTGCGCATGATGGGCGATATCCAGGAATATTTTACTGAACACAATGTTCGAAACTACTATTCGGTGTCAATATCCGGATACCACATCGCCGAAGCGGGGGCCAACCCGATCACACAGGCCGCATTTACACTGGCAAACGGGTTCACCTATGTTGAGTACTACCTCTCCCGCGGCATGGATATCGACGACTTTGCCCATAATCTCTCCTTCTTTTTCAGTAACGGGCTGGACCCGGAATACGCCGTCATCGGGCGGGTGGCCCGCAGGATCTGGGCAGTAGCCATGCGCGAAAAGTACGGTGCCAACAAGCGGTCCCAAAAGCTGAAATACCATATTCAAACCAGCGGCCGCTCACTGCATGCGCAGGAGATCCAGTTTAATGATATTCGCACAACGCTGCAGGCTCTTATGGCCGTGTATGACAACTGCAACTCCCTGCACACCAATGCCTACGACGAGGCGATAACCACGCCGACCGAGGAGTCGGTTCGCCGGGCTCTGGCCATTCAGCTTATTATCAACAAGGAGCTTGGCACCACCAAAAACGAAAATATTAACCAGGGTTCCTACTTCATCGAAGAGCTGACCGACCTGGTGGAAGAGGCAATATTGGCGGAGTTCGATCGCCTCACCGAACGCGGGGGAGTGCTGGGAGCGATGGAGAACATGTATCAGCGGGGTAAAATACAGGATGAAAGTCTCTACTACGAGGCAAAAAAGCACAGCGGTGAATTGCCGGTCATAGGGGTCAATACCTTTACCGCAGAAGAGGGCGGGGAAGAGGAGGATCATGAAGTGGAGCTCATCCGTTCCACTGATGAGGAGAAAAAGCAGCAGATCAGGAATCTCGAGGCGTTCCATAACCGCTACCGGGATGAATCGGCTAAAGCGCTGCGCTCGCTCCAGGAAGTGGCCCGTACCGGGGGGAATATTTTCGATGAACTGATGGAGACTGTCAAGGTGGCCTCACTTGGCCAAATCTCTCACACCCTCTATGAAGTAGGCGGTGAATACCGCCGAAATATGTAATATGGGAAAGAACGATAATCGGGTGGACAAAGTGAGAAAATTGCTGTTGTTTTAGGGATCATCGTTTAACAGCAACAAAAAACGGGGTTCCAGGATGAAAAAGTACTTGGTACTGGGTATTGGTTTTCTATTTTTAATAATTATGGCAGCACCGGAAGCTAACGGACAACGGGATCGATTTAATTTCCAGCAATACGTCGATAACGGCGATACGCTTAA
>JAWVZC010000182.1:0-8251 GCA_033722415.1 Balneolaceae bacterium
ACGCTCACGGATCGTGCAGTTGCTTCTGTTTCCAAGATAAATATGTAGTTTTAAGGTTAATTTTTCCGGTCTGATACGGCATTGGAGAATGTCAGACACGTACCCATTGCCGGTACATCAGTACGCTAACGGGAGCTGATCATTTATCGTGTCTGCTACCCAAATATAACAGACGAAAATACGGCATTGTCAATGGAGTTGCTAATCGTTCTGAGGGTCCCGTCAAGACAAAAAGGCTCTTTGCCTTTGCTCGGGAAAACTGCTAACTTTCGCCGCTTCAGATGAACTGTTGTTTCAGGTAGTACAGCGTAACATTTTTTGAATTCTAACCCTACACAATTGCCTAAGTAAATGAATAAAGGAACCGTTGCACAAGTTATCGGGCCGGTCGTTGATGTCGACTTTGACCAGGGTGAAATCCCCCCGGTGCTTAATGCCCTATACATTGAAAGAGAAGATGGATCGAAACTCTACCTAGAGGTCGCCCAGCACCTCGGTGAAAATCGCGTGCGAACCATTGCGATGGACAGTACCGACGGTCTTGTTCGGGAAACAGAGGTGGTGGATACCGGGGCCCCTATTTCGATGCCGATTGGCGAAGATATCAAGGGGCGTCTGTTCAACCTGGTGGGCGAACCGATCGACGGGCTGGAGCCCCCCAAGGGCGAGGATCGGTACCCGATACACCGGCCGGCGCCCAGTTTTGAAGACCTGGCCACCTCAACCGAAATGCTTGAGACCGGTATCAAGGTAATCGACCTGCTTTGCCCCTATGCCAAAGGTGGAAAAACAGGGCTTTTCGGCGGTGCAGGTGTAGGTAAAACAGTTCTAATCCAGGAATTGATTAACAATGTGGCCAAGGGACACGGCGGCCTCTCCGTATTTGCCGGCGTCGGTGAACGTACCCGGGAAGGGAATGACCTGATGCGGGAGATGCTCGAAGCCGACATTATCGACTACGGCAAGGAGTTCAAGGAGTCGATGGAAGAAGGCGGCTGGGACCTTGACAAGGTTGACATGGAGCAGCTAAAGAATTCCAAGGCCAGTTTTGTCTTCGGGCAGATGAATGAACCACCCGGAGCCCGGGCCCGTGTAGCCCTTTCGGGATTAACGATCGCCGAATATTTCCGCGATGAGGTTTCGCGGGACATCCTGTTCTTTATTGACAATATTTTCCGGTTCACCCAGGCCGGCTCCGAGGTATCGGCCCTGCTGGGACGCATGCCTTCGGCGGTGGGCTACCAGCCGACACTCGCTACCGAAATGGGGGACCTTCAGGAGCGTATTACCTCTACTAAAAACGGCTCAATTACTTCCGTCCAGGCGGTCTACGTTCCAGCCGATGACCTGACGGACCCGGCTCCCGCAACCACGTTTGCCCACCTGGACGCCACCACGGTACTGAGTCGTGCGCTTACGCAGATTGGTATCTACCCGGCGGTAGATCCGCTCGACTCCTCCTCCCGTATTCTGGATCCCAAGATCGTCGGTCAGGAGCATTATGATACGGCACAGCGTGTGATTGAGATTTTGCAGAAATACAAAGACCTGCAGGATATCATCGCCATCCTGGGTATGGATGAACTTTCCGACGAAGATAAAACAACGGTAGCCCGGGCACGGCGCGTGCAGCGGTTCCTCAGCCAGCCATTCTTTGTGGCCGAACAGTTTACCGGTCAGCCGGGTAAATACATGAAAATTGAAGATACCGTAAAAGGCTTCAAGCGTATTCTGGACGGTGAACTCGATCATCTTCCGGAAAATGCATTCCACCTGGTGGGTACGATCGAGGAAGCCGAGGAGAAAGGTGAGCGTCTGCTTGAAGAGGCAGAAGCAGCCGAGTAACAAGCGTAATTCAACGACCTCCGGGCGGCTGAAACCCGGAGGTTCAAAGTAACCCTATCCAGCACCTATGAATAATTTTGAAGCACAGATTCTAACACCGCAGGGTACCATTTTTGACGACCAGGTAACCGGTGTCCAGATGCCGGGAGCCCTGGGAAGTTTCGAGGTGAAAACCCTGCACGCCAGCATTATATCCACCCTGGAGATCGGGGAGATCCTGGTCAGGAAGGCGGACGGCGAAGAGCAGCATTTTGCCGTAAGCGGGGGGTTTGTCGAAGTGCATGACAATGTTCTTACACTGCTGGCCGAGGCCGCCGAACCGGTTGAAGAGATCGATGTTGAGCGGGCGGAAGCGGCAAAAAAGCGAGCCATTGAACGGCTGGAATCCGGCGATGAGGATATCGACAAAAAACGCGCGGAACAAGCCCTGCAGCGGGCGGAAAATCGCATCAAACTAGCCGCGAGGTTCTCGGTCACCACCCGATAGCGGGTGGACATATACATTGTTGACCTAAATTTGAAAGGGAGCTGTTCCGGAGAACCGCTCCCTTTGTTATGTTTGTTATGTTCACCCAATTATCATTGCCCGTCACCGGAATTCCCAACCCGGATCCGGGTATCAGGATTCCTTGATCAGGCCGGATCGATACGCTTCAAGGAGTCGTACAAGATCATAAATTTTCTGCTGTATATCCCGTCCGTTGTCCGTATCGCGCACCCGGATCCGTTCGGTGTTCTGTTCCAGCACTTTTGTCCTTGAGTGGATATCGATCTCCTCTTCGATCGCTTTTTGACGCGATTCAAACGGCTCGTGGGCTGCCAGGATCAGCCCGTAGGAGTTGTAAATAAGCGTATAGCCCGCTATCCCGGTTTTGTCTTGGTAGGCTTTGGCAAACCCGCCGTCGATAACCAGCAGCTTGCCGCCCCCCTTCACGGGGCTTTCCCCCTTCGTTACCTTCACCGGTACATGGCCGTTTATGATATGTCCCGTATCGGGATCCAGTCCAAACTCGTCGAGGATCTGGTCAACGACCTCTTCATCGGTACGAAAGTCGTAATAGGGATTCATACTCTCCTTGTGAGTAGACGGATCTTCAATGAAATATCGTTCGAAGGTGGCCATCTTGTCCTTTCCGAACAGGGGTGATTGCGAACCGCTCCAGAGGTACCACATGGTATCCATACCGTACTGTTTCTTTTCAGGATCTTCCTGCGTAAAATATCCCTGGCGTGCCAGCCGGTCGAGCCGGTCCATAAAGCTTTTGGGGCTGTGGGCCACACCGTCGAATGTGAAGTGACGCAGCCGGCCGCTCTTTGTCATCGGAATGCAGCCGTGATACAACAGGTTGCCGTTGTGACGCAGATACATGCTGCCCTTGGAAAACAGGAAACGGACATGATCCTGCAGGCGCTCGCTGTTTTTGAAAGAGAGCCGCAGTTTTTCCATAACGGTTTCCTCCTTTTCGGACAGAGTGTACGGGTTTTTGGGATCGATCGTCGGGAAATGGGTATCGAGCAGAGGATGGGTGCTGCCGTTCAGCTGGATCGTGCCGCTTTCGAAGTCGATCTTGTCGAGCAGCAGCCGGTCTTCCATGTGATACTGGGGGCGCCGCTGTATGATCTGCCCCTCGAGCTTTAGCTGGATCATCGTAATAGCCTTCTGCATGCGGGCCATCAGCAGCTGTTCGTTTTCAGTAAACTCCTCTTCAGCGTTCTTGGGACGGAACAGCTCACAGGGATCATCCCCATACACATCCACAGCCAAGGAGATTAACGGCAGCATGCTGATGCCGTACCCATTTTCCAGCGTTTCCATGTTTGAGTAGCGCAACGACACGCGGATGACGTTGGCGATACAGGCTTCGCTGCCTGCCGCAGCCCCCATCCATACGATATCGTGATTTCCCCACTGAAAGTCGACTGCGTGATAGTCGATAAGTTTGTCCATAATAATATGAGCCCCCGGACCGCGGTCGTACACATCCCCGATGACATGCAGCCGGGCAATCGTCAGTCGCTGTATCAACCTGGCAAGGGCTACGATGAAGGCGCCTGCACGATCGGTTTCGATAATGGAATCGATAATGCTGTTGTAGTACTCCTGACGGTTTTTCTTGCTCTCCTGTTCGTGCAGCAGCTCCTCAATGATGTAACTGAAATCCTTCGGCAGGGCCTTGCGCACCTTGTTGCGGGTATATTTCGAGGAGTATACCCGGCACAGCCTGATCAGCTGGAACAGGGTCTTGCGGTACCACTGGTCGGGATACCGGATCTCCTTGAGGCGCATCGCCATCTTTTCCTCCGGGTAATAGATCAGCGTTGCCAGGTTCTGCCTTTCCCGTTCGTCCAGGCTGTTCATGAAAATTTCATTGATCCGCCGTTTGATGGAACCTGAACCGTTGCGCAACACATGCAGAAACGATTCATACTCCCCGTGAATATCCGAAATGAAGTGTTCGGTGCCTTTTGGCAGTTCCAGAATGGCGCTGAGATTGATAATTTCGGTTGAGGCGGCCTCAATTGAGGGATACTGTTTCGCCAGCAGTTTGAGGTACCGCATATCCTTGTCGGAATCAGGCATCGCTTGCGGGGAGTAAAAGATTCACATTAACCGGGGTTAGGCGCAGTGATCCTGCGTTATGGTACCAATGTACCCTGACCGTGAGATGATTTCAATTGCTATTTGTAGCACCGTTTATATCCAGGCTGACCACGAGCCGAACCGACCTGCAGCTACTTTTTTACCGGTATGCATAAGGGGCAAAAAAAACCGGTAACCTTTCGTATGTGTAATCGTCATACTATCAGGTTTAATCAATACCGCCCTTACTCAATACAATAGAACGGGATGTTGACCTATGAAGAGTGATAAACAGTGGATCAAGTGGAGGAGAATAAAAAACGAGGAACAGTTCTACAGCGGGGGTCACTACCTTATTAGTTCCGGGGAGCTGCAGTCCCTGCTGCAGAGAAAACGCTCTGACGGCGACTGGGAAATTACCAACTACAAGAGCGGGGACGCTGTAAACATGCGTTCCAGGAAAACGGCGCTCTCAATTCAATTTTTTCCTCTAAGATTACCGGATCGTGACCAACCGAACTACATCATGGAGCTGATCGCCTCCTGGGTGGCCATTCATCGTCACCGCAAAAGAATCAGGAACGAGGTGGAGGATATCGTCAGGGGGAAATCTCCAATTCGCTACCGGCACCTGTAGCTATGATTACCATACGAAGAAGTTGTTTCTTCTGTAACGCGCCCCGTCAATGGCACAGGAAATGATATGGTTGTGAGGGAACAAGCCTTGATCGGGACAACGAAATTCAGGGGAACATTTCGCAGCGATTGTCACACTGTCAGAAAAACCAGGTTACTATATGTACTATCAAGTCTCAGATAGTCCAAGGGGCAACAGAAATGAATATGATTTTTTTGAGAAATACGGGCTGGCATTCGGAACAGTGGCCATTATTCCGCCAATAAAAAACGGCGTTGTTGCTCACTGCAGGACCACATGGAACGAGAGGTTATCTTGCCACGAGGTCTTTTCTCTCCAGGGTGTTTTTGATCGTGGAAACAACGCGCTCCCGCTCGACCTCTGTCAGGCTGCTGCCCGAGGGCAGGCACAACCCATATTCGAATAAAAAGTCGGATATGCCGCTTTCGTATCGGGGGTACTTTTCGTAGAGCGGCTGCCGGTGCATCGGTTTCCACAGGGGCCGCGATTCGATGTTCTGGGTATCGAGCGCGCGATGTAGATCATGACGCGTAATGCCCCCAGTTTCCCGGGGGTTCACGAGAATTGTTGTCAGCCATCGGTTGCTTGAATAGCCCCGCGGTTCCTCCAGGAAATAAATACCGGTGGTGGAATCTCCCGCAAATTCCACTTCTTTTCCGGTGCTCCTAATATCAAGCCACGCCCCGTCGAGTTGTGCCCGGTAATACTCATGGTTTTTCCTGCGTGCATCTACCCGTTCATTGAGTACCGATATCTGACCGCGTCCGATTCCCGCAACGATGTTACTCATTCGGTAGTTATATCCCAGTTCGGAATGCTGGTAGTGATCGGCCTCATCGCGGGCCTGGGTGGCCAGGAACCGGGCTTTTCGAATCAGGTCACCGTTATCGCCCAGCAATGCGCCGCCTCCTGATGTCGTGATGATTTTATTCCCGTTGAACGAAAGCACCGAGAATTTTCCGAAGTTACCGCACTTCCGTCCATCAACAGAAGATCCGAGTGCCTCGGCTGCATCCTCGATGACGGGGATGTCATATTTTTCTGCAATTTCCAATATTCGATCTACCCGGGCGGGCATACCGTAAAGATGAACCAGAATAATCGCTTTGGGTTTCTTGCCGTTGACGCGGTCACGAATTGCCTCTTCCAGGAGATCGGGATCCATATTCCATGTTCCGGGCTCCGAATCGATAAATACCGGTTCGGCACCCAGGTAGCGAACCGGGTTTACGGTGGCCGCAAACGTAAACGACTGGCACAACACTTCGTCGCCCGCTTCCACGCCACAGAGTATGAGTGCCAGGTGAATAGCGGCGGTGCCCGAAGTGACTACGGCCGCGTGCTTGCGCCCGGTGACTTCCTGCAGGTCCTGCTCGAAACCGTCAACATTGGCACCAAGTGGGGCAATCCAGTTTTTATCAAACGCATCGTGAATGTAGTGCAGCTCTCTGCCACTCATGTGCGGAGGGGAGAGGTAGATTCGGCCCTGGGAATAGTCCATTGTTTTTTGAGTATGTTATTAATGAATTTCGTTGTAATATTCGCCAACTGTGTCAGGCTGCATGGAAAACCATTGCTACCTTACAGGGAATAGGCTCCGGTATCTCTTATTCGCTCTTGACGCCATAATTATGAACTGTTATACCTACCGGCCGCTTTCATAATATTACACCTATGTAATTAATGAAATTAACGGGGATATACCAGATTACATATTTCTAATAATTTATTAATAAACAAACTTTTATCTGTGAGTTTTGTTAGTTTCGATATAATTAGGAACGAATAGTTTCCATCTATTCAGGGAGACGTTATCACAATCTACAAGACAAGAATTATCTATGACTCGTCATCTATTTCGATATGCAGGGTTTCTTTTCACGCTACTTTTATCAGTACTGATGGTTATGCCGGTCAAAACCGTTGCCCAACCGGTAGAGATCGGGGTTACGGGGGGGCTGAATACGAGCAACATCCTGAATGACTTCAGATTCCCCATCGGCGATCAGGTATTGGACCTGGAGAGCAATCTTACCACCGGATTCCAGGCGGGATTGGTGGTGCGCAAACCGATCACCCGGGCAATCAGTCTGCAGGCCGAGCCCTCGCTGATGCGTATCGGGGCCAACATTCGGGACAGCTTCTTTTTGCCACGTCCCGCAGGCGGCGGATTTGTGCCCGTGGAAACCGACAGTAAGGCGGAGATATTCTATATCCATCTTCCCGTTGTTGCGCGAATCTCCAACTTGCCGCCACCCCAAACCGTCTACGGCCTTCCCTTCTCTTATACCACGTTTCACGCAACGGGCGGGATATTCGGCGGCTATCTGCTGGACGCCGAATTCTCGGGTACTAATACAGCCGATTCATTCGGGATACCGTTTATCGGTGAATTCTCCAATGACGTTACCTCCCAGTTTGCCGATTTTGACGGCGGAATTATCCTTGGCGGCGGCATGGAACATGGCAATCGTTCAAAAGTGGGATTCGAAGTGCGTGGCATGCTTTCTCTGATGAATTCGGGAGATGGTCCGCCGGAACTTGAATTCGATACCCGGAATATGGCGGTTACGTTTTCGCTCTATTTTATACTCTGAACCGAATGCTTCGGCTGCCGTCGGGTACCAAATTGTGCCCCCGCAGGGGCAGTAGGGTTGAAAACCAGACGTACGGAACCCGCGACTATTCGGATCTGCCGGAATTTTGCTTCTCTTGACGGAAATTGTGAAGTAACCCGCTGCGGGTGGAGCGGCCGGATCTGCTGGAATAGGAATCTGTTCCTCCGCCAGGAACAGCATTTCCCGGTTTAAGGTAAAGCCGGTTACATCGATCCAAAACCGGCTATTCCCCGGGCACCGAATCCCGATAAGTGGCAAAAGCGAACAATCTCTCCTTCAATAGCCTGCAAATTTTCCTTATCTTTGGCGACTAATCCCAAAATTTAATAGTTATTTAATAAACACTGCATGAGCTCGTACAAGCCAGAAGAGATAGAACCCAAGTGGCAGGATTACTGGCAGGAGAACAAGACCTTTAAAACGCCCGAGAACCACGACAAGCCGAAATATTACGTGCTGGATATGTTCCCCTATCCCAGTGGCTCAGGTCTTCACGTGGGGCACCCGGAGGGGTATACCGCCACCGATATTCTGGCCCGTTACAAGCGC
>JAWVZC010000183.1:0-8234 GCA_033722415.1 Balneolaceae bacterium
CGGTGAGCCGGCCCCGGATAACGGGCTGGAGGAGGTTGCCGAAGACGGGATGATCGAGATGCTGACGATGGCGCTTTCATCCGCCGAATCAGTTAGTGCCAGCGGCGGTTTCAGCCAGCCTGTGGGAGCCTCCCAGCCTGGTCCGCTTCTGCCCGGCGAACAGTACACATTCAGGTTCCGCGCTGAACAAGGGGAGCGGTTGTCGTTTGCCACCATGTATGTTGAATCCAACGACCTGTTTTATGCTCCCGTGGACGTAGGGATCGAACTGTTCCCGGACGGCACGCCGGTTACCGGGGATGTTACCGAGCAGATACAGCTCTGGGATGCCGGAACCGAAGCCAACGAGGAACCGGGCGTCGGGAGTAACCAGGTATTGCGGCAGCCGGGCCCGGATACCGGTCCCCCCGACAGTAACAGCGATATCCGTCCAGTTGACGACGGGTACGACTATGGGAATACGACAGATCGTATAACAGTTACGATCCGGATGGCGGACAGTTGACCCGGATCGGCATTTCAAATGGTCCTTCCCGGTTGGGCGGGAAACCGGGGAGGGTACCAATTTTCGGAATCGTAACATTTTCGTTGTGATTTTCAGTATTAGTTGTTAGATAAATGATATGGACAAGAAGCGGATACTGGTCATAGAAGATGACGAGGAGATTATTGAGCTGATCGAAATCAATGTGGAACATCTGGATTACGAGATCGATCGGGCTACTGACGGCAATAAAGGGCTGGAAAAGGCATTGGACCGCTCGTATGATCTGATCATCCTCGATCTGATGCTGCCCGGTCTGGATGGACTGGAAATATGCAAGAAGCTCCGTGCCCGCGATGTCAACACCCCGATATTAATGCTGACGGCGAAATCAGAAGAATTTGACAAGGTACTGGGCCTGGAACTCGGGGCAGACGACTATCTCACGAAACCGTTCAGCATCCGTGAGCTGCTGGCCCGTATTAAGGCCAACCTGCGGCGGGTGGAGGTCGACCGGCGGGGGTTTTCTCCCCATAATTCAGCAGGAGAGTTCCGAATCGGCGATCTGACCATCGAATCGGAGAAGAGAAAAGTGAGTGTCGCCGGCAAAGAGATTGCGGTTACCCCTAAGGAATTTGAACTGTTACTGCTTTTCGCTTCTCATCCGGGCAAGGCGTTTACCCGGGATGATCTCCTGGATGAGGTTTGGGGATACCAGTTTGAAGGGTATGATCATACCGTAAATTCACACATCAACCGGCTTCGCAACAAAATAGAGGATGATCCTTCAAACCCGGTGTACCTGAAAACGGTATGGGGCGTGGGCTACCGGTTTGCCGAAAGGGAGGAGATCGAAGAATGAAGCGTTTTTTCCAATCCTTTTACTGGAAGATTTCACTGGTTTTTTTGCTGTTGCTTATCGCACTGGGAGTAGCCCAGGTGACCATTACCTTTAATTCCTCGATGCAGTTTGTGCGGCAGGCTGATCAAAAACTGAATTTGAATCTGGCTGAAAATATGGCTTCCGAGTTCGAGGCGGAACTGGAGGATGAACTTGATATCAGCCGGATCAAGAGTTCCATCCACGACATGATGGTGGTAAATCCCCGGATTGAAATCTATATCCTGGATCCGTACGGGGAGATCCTGGCGTATTTTGTGGATAAACCCGGTGAAGTTAAGATGGACTCTGTGGCCATGAAGCCGGTGAAAGAATTTTTGGAAAACCGTGAATCTGAGTTGATCCTCGGTGAAGATCCCCGAAATCCCGGGCGCACAAAACCGATTTCGGTGGCGCCCCTCGATATCGGCCGGGCAGAACACGGGTATGTCTATATTATCCTGGGCGGCGAACAGTACGATTCGGCCCTGGCGATGCTGGATAACAGCTATTTTCTTCAGACCAGCATTAAGATCTTCGGCATCATACTGCTGGTTACCGGCATAACCGGCCTTATTATATTTGCATTCCTGACACGGCGACTGCGCAGGATGGCTGACATCATCGAGGAGTTTGATGCGGGCAACCTGGACCGGCGTGTTCCCGTCACATCCAACGATGAGATCGGGCGGCTGGCCATGCGTTTCAATTCCATGGCCGATACGCTGCAGGAGAACATGAAGGAACTGAAGAAGACAGACCAGCTCCGCCGCGAACTGATCGCCAATGTTTCGCACGACCTGCGCAGCCCGCTTGCGTCTATCCAGGGGTACCTGGAGACCATCTTGCTGCGGGAATCGGACCTGGCCGGGGAAAAACGGCGCCAATATCTTAATATAATCCTTAAAAACACGGCCGCTTTGCGGCAGCTGGTTGATGAGCTGTTTGAGCTCTCCAAGCTGGATTCAGAGCAACTTGAGCCAAACCTGGAACCGTTTTCGATAAGTGACCTGGTACAGGATGTAGTGTTGAAATTTGAACAGAAGGCGGAGAAAAAGGAGATCGAAATTGTTCCCTACAGCCCGGGTAACCTGCCGCTGGTATCCGGAGATATCGCCATGATTGAGCGGGTACTGAGCAACCTGATCGAAAATGCGATCCAGTACTCAGATCCCGGTGGCGAAATCAGTGTGGAGCTGTCTGCAAACAACGACAGTGTTACAGTGGAAGTAAAAGATACCGGACACGGAATTGATGAGCAGGATCTTCCTCATATTTTCGACCGTTTTTACCGGGCCGAAAAGAGTCGCTCCAAGTCGGATGGCGGCACGGGGCTGGGGCTTGCGATTGCCAAGAAGATCATGGAACTCCATGGCAGGGATATCAACGCTTTCAATCGGAACGGGAACGGTTCTGTGTTTACCTTTGACCTGGAAGCAAGCAGGTGATGGTAATATATGGTTCTACACTGATCGTCTACCTTGTTTATCGGACTGTGGAAAACGTGTTTATGCACGGGATTGCCCCGATATTATCGAGTTCCCTGTCATTTAATCTCATAACTGTTATGAGCAGCAACCGGAATGTAAAAAAATAACAGGATGAATAACGCGATGATATGAAATTTCCCTCTTCCTGCTTTGCAGGATACCCAGGCGCAGCAGGATTCCGCTGTCATGTCAAAGGGGGCTTGTTGACAACCAAATTTCCTGGCGGCGGAAAACAATCGGAAGAGATTTCACGGTTACAATATCGATAAGTCATAGATAATACTTATTTTAACAGGTGTAGCAAAGCGTATAAATAAAACCGGAAGTAAGAGAGGGGATCAAATATGACAAGACAGGGGAAGGTAACTTTCATAGTGCGTAAGGTGACGATTTTGTTAGTTTGTGCCGGGATTATGGTCAGCTGTACCGGCAAAGAGGACAGCGAAGCACCGGAAAGTGAAGTGTCGGGCATGATCGAGGATGAAAACCTGGAAGAAAACCGGGGCATGGAAGGGGAGGCTCCGATGATGGAGGATGACTCAACCGGGGATATGGAATGGTACAAAGCGACCCTCAGCGGCTCAAACGAAGTCCCGCCGGTGAATACAGAAGCCACCGGAACATTTTCTATTGCACTTGAAGGCGACAGCATACATGTAAAAGGGGAATTTTCGGGACTGAGCAGTGATTACCAGGCCTCGCATATCCACAAGGGGGGAATAAACAGCAATGGCGGTCCAATTCTGACGCTCAATCCCGCTATCGAACCCGACAAGCGCTCGGGCTCCTTGAATGCCTCCTACGAACTGCAACCTGAGGATATCGCGGCACTTAGATCAGACAGCCTGTACATCAATGTGCATAGTTCCGATCACAAACCCGGTGAAATCAGGGGACAGCTGACTCCCTCGAATGAGGAGATGTAATCACAAACAATTCGTGAAGTTACTGCCGCAACGCAAGGGATAGCCAATTGCAATTGGTTTCCAGAGGTATATCAGAATTGGAAAATACCAGTTTCCCCCTACAGCGGAAGAAATGAAATGTTCTATTTTATGGTTATATATTTCTGAACAAAACATCACCAAAAAAGAACGTTTCATGAGTTATTATATAAGCAAGAAAGTGGATTACTCTTTCGATGATGCCATTCAACACGTTACCGACGAACTCAAAGAGGAGGGATTCGGTGTACTGACGGAAATCGATGTGAAGGAGACCCTCAAAAAGAAGCTGGATGTTGATTTCAAGAAGTATAAAATACTGGGGGCCTGCAATCCTAATTTTGCCCACCAGGCACTGCAGAAAGAGGACAAGATCGGCACGATGCTCCCCTGCAATGTTATCGTGGAGGAACATGATGACGGTTCGGTGGAAATTTCTGCCGTAGACCCCATTGCCTCGATGCAGGCGGTGAAAAACAACGGGCTGGCGGAAATTGCCACACAGGTGCGCAACCGACTATCAAAAGTTATAGAGCGGGTGTAAGGTGCAGTTGCAGTATGGTCACTGACCGGCTCCGGCCGGCTGGGTAAAGATGTTACGGCGATTCAACTCAGTCAATATCAGTTCAGTCATCTCACTCTTAAAGGGAAACTCGTACCTGATATCCAGTACATAGGCTTTAACCCGAAGCTTGATGACGAAGTTTTTCTCGTGAATTTCATTGACGGTTACCACCGACACCGGTTTCCGGAGATATACATAACGTGAAGATTTCGCCGCCTTGGCGGCCAGTCGCTTTACCATGTTGATATCGACTCCGGCCGGCAGGTAGATCTCTGCCACCACCTGGCAGTCGAGTGCACCGGAATTGGCATTCGAAATTGACTTGTTCGATATATCCCCGTTCGGAAGACTCACCACGGAGTCGTCCGGGGTGACAATGCGGGTAGACCGTAGACCGATCTGCACCACCTCCCCATAATAGGAGCCGACCTCAATCTTGTCGCCCACCTGAAACGGGCGATCCAGGATAATGATAAAACCGCCGAAAATATTTTTCAGGATATCCTGGGAGGCCAGACCCACGGCTATACCGATGGTGGCCGTGACCGTGATCACCGTCTCGAACGGCGGATCAATGATACCGGCAATGATTACATAAAGGGAAAAGGCCCAGACGGTAATCCGCACAACCGGCACCGAACGTTTAATCGCCAGCCGGTGCTTCGATATCTTTTCCGCGAGGTTGTCAATGACCTGGATCAGCAGCCGGTTAACGAAATAGGTGACGGCCAGGATCACCAGAATCAGGAATATCACCCCGAAAGATATCAGGTCCGCAATATGCGAAACGATCGGGTCACGCCCTGATTTGTCACCCGCAGCCGGCACATTGACGGCGGTATCGGCCCGGGCAGTATCGGTGGCGGTGGTATCAACCGTTACCTGCGTGGTGTCGGCAGCGAGGGTATCATTCTGGGCCTGCAGTGCTGCCGGCACAATGGCCGGGAGCAGGACCGGTAACGCGAGTAGTAACAGGAGATGTTTCATATCTGTACCTTTGTTAGTACAAGTGGATTATGTTTCGTTGTTTCAGCACTCTGACCACCTGCCGGTACATCAGGTGATTCAACGTGTAGTTGCCGTTTTTGATCTGCAGAAGTCCGCGTGACTTCAGCCGGGTGAGGATTAGCTGGCTCTCCTGCGGGGTGAACTGCAGTACCTCGGACAGTTGCCCGGCGGTAATCGTGTCGTGCAGGATGACGGCGGCCAGCGTAAACAGAATATCGGGCGTAAGCTCTTCGACCAGCTCGAGGGAGGTGACCTCCAGCGGTTTGATGTAGAAATGGATGTCGTCATAGGCCCGTATCGATCGCAGCCAGAAGATCATGGCGATCGAGGCGTTGCCGTCGGCGAGTTTGGCCAGCTCCTCGAAATAGGTCTCCTTCAGGTATTGCTGGGCTTCATCCTCCTTGTCCATCAGCTTTCGATAGGCCCTATTTTTGTTCAGTGTTTCGTTGGATTCAAACAGGAGCTCAAACCCGCTGGCTTCGTGCCGTTTCATAATGACAGACTCTACCTGCTGAGGGGTTAGTCCGTCGGTCTCCAGAATATGGGAAAAGTAATCGGCCAGTTGCGTGGTCTGGTGCAAAAAATGCCATGCATACGACGAGCAGCTTACGATCCAGAACATATGCTCTTTTGTCTGGGAAATGATGTAGAGCAGGGCTTCCAGTCCCTGGTATCCGTTTAGGTTGCGCAGGTACAGGTTCTGGATCGATTCGAGAATGACGATCCTGTTCTTTCGCTTCCTGTTCAGCTGTTCTATGGCTGCATCCACAGAATCAGCCCCGTCCAGGTTCAGCTCTTTTGCCAGGCGCCTGACCAAGGCCTCCTCCGTCCAGATCGTCTCTTCCAGCGTAAAGCGGGTGTAGGAGCGATCGGTGAAAATATCCGCTGCCGCATAATCCAGATAGCTGGTCTTGCCGCTGCCTTTTTCGCCCACTACGGCAAAGGTGGCAGAGAATCCCTGCTCCCAGTTGTCATATGCTTTTTTCACGTAGTGAAAATTTTCATTCAGTGCGATATAAAAACGCCGGTCGGTCTCTTCCGAGAAATTGAACAGGCGCCGGTAGATATACGGCAGATCCTCCACCTTGTTGTCTGTTTCGGTCAGGTAGTTGGCTATCTCCGCCTGCTGCTGCTCCGGGGTGCGATCGGTGCGGAATCCGAGTGAAGTGGATATGGCGGTACGGGTTTTTCGCGCTTTCCGCTGCAAAAACCGGAGGAGTAGAGCGGCCGAATCCTCAATCCGCGCCCATCGTGCCTTTAGCACCGTGCGCCAGTCCTGCGCCTTTTCCCTGACCCGGTACTTGGCGTCCATAATCTGCAGGTCGCCGGGATTGCCGGTATGAAGCAGGTTCAGCAGCTTATCGCTGAACGTGTCGAGATCGTCCGTTAAAACGGCGTCAATTGCTCGCCTTTTGCCATCAGCTGCCTGTTGCAGCTGCTCCAGTTTCAGGCGGCTGCGTTCCAGAGCCTGCCGGGCAATCTCCATAGGGTTCTCCTCCCCGCTCTTCTGTGCAAGTTCGATGGAGGAACGGAGGTTCACGTCGATCACATCCTGTACCTCGTTGAGCTCGTTCAGCCGCTGCCGGACAAAATCAACGTATCCCTGCCGGTCCGGCCCGATCTTGTGCAGAACCTGTTCTTTCAGCGAGCGGACGACCAGCAAACGCCACTCGATCGTTTTTCGGTCGATGGCCGGAGGATTCCGGTCAGTTTTCAGATCGTGCACGAAGATGATATCCTCTGCCACCTCGTTTGCCATGAGCAGTGCATCCTCGGTATAGGAATCGGCCATGCCGGCCAGCTTGTTATCTTCAAGCTCCTCGCCCAGCGTTTGCGTCAACTCGGTGAGACGTCCGTCCAGCTCCGCCAGCGCCGATTCCAGGGTAGCAAGCTGGGCCTTATCGTTCTTTTTCGGGATGATTTCCTGCAACTCGGAGTGTATCTGCGCGATTTTTTGGTCCAGCTCGGCGAGATCTGAAAATATGCTGTGATCCAGGTATTGATCCACCCGTTCGGAAAACTGACTGCTGAGACTGTACAGGCGGTTTCGGAAAGCGAGAAATTCATTGATTATCGAAGTCTTTTCCAGCAGGGCATCCAACACCTCCTGCCACTTGCCGGCGTGTTTTTCCAGAACCTGGGAGGTCCGTGTTTTGACCCTGTTGATGCGGTTCGTAGTGTAGAACGTAATCCCCTGTTCAAATGTCCCCGCTTTTTCGATATGGTGAAGCAGCAGCTTCGTGACCGCCTGGTGATCTTCTTGCAGCTCCTGAGTGAGTGTCTGCTGCTGTTCCTCGATCCGGTCTTTGAACTGGTCGACCAGATTCAGCAGCTCCGACCGTTCTTCGTCGTCAGACCGATCGGAAGTACAAAATTCGGCCAGGAACTCCTCCAGCGAGAGGATGATCTCCAAAAGCAGGCGTTCGTCATCGTTTATCCACCAGCGGGGAAGCTCCTGCTGCGAAAAGAGGTGATACTCGACAAGCTGTTTCAGCGGTATCTGCTGGCTGGGGGCGGAGTATCCTTTTTCCGGACGGTTGACCGCTCGACGTACCAGGTTCAGAAGGGCGTGCCCCGCCCGCCCGGCTTTCCTGAACAGTCGTTTCAGGAATTTGCCGGCGCGTACGGACATGGGATCCTGCTCCAGAGCCTGGAATCGATTCTCATGCTGTTGAATAACCACCGATTTCTCGAAACTGCCCGCCAACTGGTAAACGGCGACTGAGTACAGTTCCGCCAACTGTTCATGATACTCCCGCGACACCAGTTCCCGCAACTTGTCTAGTGTTTCCCGTATTTCTCCATAGAGATCCTGCGAAGCCTGTTCGGTGTCTGCCCGTTCTGCGAGATCGTCGAGGATGGA
>JAWVZC010000184.1:0-8234 GCA_033722415.1 Balneolaceae bacterium
ACCTTCCAGCGGTACCAGCGGACGCAGTTCCGGCGGAATGACCGGTATTACGCTCTGCACCATCCATTCCGGACGGTTTTCGGTATGCTGGTTGGCGGAACGAAATGATTCGATCACCTGCAGGCGCTTCAGTTTCTTCTTTTTGCGCATCTGCGACGTTTCGTTGCGAACCTCGTCGCGCAGGCGGTAGGCCAGGCTGTCCAGGTCGAGCCCTGCCAGCAGATCCTCGATAGCGTCGGCCCCTTCCTTCACCCGGAATTTATCTTCATCTTCCTCGTCGAGCTCATAGTGCTCGTCCGGAAGCTGGTCCAGGATGTCGTAGTACTCCTCTTCGGTGATCAGGTCGCCACGTTTGTACCCCAGGTCGCGCGCGATACCGGGATTCATGATCACGTGGGTCTCGTAATAAACGATCTTTTCCAGGTTCTTGGACGAGTATCCAAGCAGGTACGCCAGTTTGTTCGGCAGCGACTTGAAGTACCAGATATGCACTACGGGAACGGTCAGGGAGATATGCCCCATACGTTCACGCCGCACCGCTTTCCTGGTTACTTCAACACCACAGCGGTCGCAAATGATACCCTTGTATCGGATACGCTTGTACTTGCCGCAGTGGCACTCGTAATCTTTTACCGGGCCAAAGATCTTTTCACAGAAAAGACCATCCATCTCCGGTTTAAAGGTACGGTAGTTTATGGTTTCGGGAGTCAAGACTTCCCCGTGTGAACGGGACAGGATTGTCTCCGGCGATGCCAGGGATATTCCGATGCTGTCGAAGTCTTTTGTAACCGTTAATGTGTTTGTAGTCGGCAAGGATGTACCTCCGGATTAACTTTGTTTAACAGTACAAATTCTGTATTCAATTAGTCTATGTGTATTTCGAGGCCAAGACCCATCAGTTCGCGCAGCAGTACCTTGAATGATTCGGGTACGTCTCCGTCTGGCAGGTTTTCCCCTTTGACGATCGCTTCATACACTCTCGATCGGCCTTTGACATCGTCACTTTTTACCGTGAGCATCTCCTTGAGGATATTGGAGGCGCCGTAGGCGTAGAGTGCCCAGACCTCCATTTCGCCAAGTCGCTGGCCGCCGAACTGGGCTTTACCCCCCAGCGGCTGTTGTGTAATAAGTGAGTACGGTCCGATTGAACGGGCATGCATCTTGTCTTCAATCAGGTGGTTGAGCTTCAGCATGTAGATATAGCCCACCGTGGTCTCCTGATCGAAGGCCTCACCGGTTCTGCCGTCGTAGAGTTTTACGCGGCCGTCTTCCGGCAATCCTGCCTCCTCCAGTTTTTCCTGTACCTGGTCATATGATGCCCCGTCGAAAATCGGTGAAGCGAACTTGACACCGAGCTTTTTACCGGCCCATCCCAGGATCGTTTCGTAGATCTGTCCCAGGTTCATACGGGAAGGTACGCCCAGCGGATTGAGCAGGATATCGACCGGCGTACCGTCTTTCATGTAGGGCATATCTTCCACCGGTACCACTTTGGCAACCACACCCTTGTTTCCGTGGCGGCCGGCCATCTTGTCACCCACCTGCATCTTGCGTTTTTTGGCGACATAGACTTTGGCATTCTGAATAATACCCGGCGGTAGATCATCCCCCACCTGAATCTGGTACTTGCGGCGCTTTGCTTCCGTATCGATCTCTTTACGGATCTCCCGGTAGTTCTTAAAGAGTAGCTTTACATGCTCCACCAGGTTTTCGTCCGTAGCCCAGTCGATATTTTCATTTATAATAACCGGATCGATCTCCTCGAAATCGGACTTGCGATATTTCTCCCCTTTCGGGATCAGCTCGTTGCCGTTCAGGTCATATACGCCGGGAGAAGTTTTGTCACGCAGCAAAGTGTAGAGCTTGTCGTACATCTTGCTGTTGAGCTCCTCCACCTTCTCGGCATGGCGCTCATTTTCCTGTTCAACCATCTTCTTCTCCTCTTTACGGGAGATCTGTTCATCTCGCTTGCGGCTGAACAGCTTGGTGTCGATAACCGTACCGGATACGCCGGGTGGTGTTTTCAGCGAGGCATCCTTTACATCACCGGCCTTGTCGCCAAAAATGGCGCGCAGCAGTTTTTCCTCCGGTGTTGGGTCGGTTTCTCCCTTCGGAGTGATTTTACCTACCAGGATATCGCCCGGATTTACCTTGGCTCCGACGCGAATTATGCCCTGCTCGTCAAGGTCTTTGGTGGCATCTTCACTGACGTTCGGAATTTCGCGCGTAAGCTCCTCTTCGCCACGCTTGGTGTCGCGGACCTGTTGCTCAAACTCCTGGATATGGAGCGAAGTATAGATATCGTCCTGAACGATACGCTCACTGACGACAATCGCATCCTCAAAGTTGTACCCTCTCCAGGGCATAAAGGCCACCAGCAGGTTGCGACCCAGGGCCAGTTCGCCGCCATCGGTCGCGCAGCCGTCGGCCAGGGTTTCTCCCTTCTTGACCTTGTCGCCCTTGCTGACGATCGGCCGCTGATTGATGGTGGTATCCTGGTTCGTACGTTCAAACTTTTTCAGTTCATACTTCTTGATGCCTTCATCGAAATGGCAGGTCTGCTCCATTTCGGTCCGGTCATATTTCACGCGGATCTCCTCGGCGCTTACATATACCACCTCGCCGTCCGCTTCCGCTGAAATAATGGCACGGGAGTCTTTTGCGGCCCGGTGCTCAAGCCCGGTACCCACGATGGGGGCCTCGGGTCGGAGCAGGGGTACGGCCTGCCGCTGCATGTTGGATCCCATCAATGCCCGGTTGGCATCGTTATGCTCAATAAAGGGAATGAGGGCGGCGGCCACCGAGGTAATCTGGTTGGTCGAAACATCCATATAGCCGATCTCTTCCGGCTTTGCCAGCTGGTAGGTGCCGTCCCGGAACCGGGAGAACACATTTTCGTTGGCAAAAATACCCTCATCATCGATCGGGGCGTTCGCCTGGGCGATGACGGTTTCATCCTCCTGTTCCGCAGACAAATACTCGATGTCGTCGGTGACCTTCTTCTCTTCTACCTTTCGGTAGGGCGTTTCGATAAAGCCGAAATCGTTCACTTTTGCATGAACACACAGCGAAGAGATCAAACCGATGTTCGGTCCCTCCGGTGTTTCAATCGGGCAGAGCCGCCCGTAGTGCGTGTAGTGGACATCACGAACCTCGAAACCGGCCCGTTCGCGAGTCAATCCACCCGGACCGAGAGCCGACATACGCCGCTTGTGTGTCAGTTCGGCAATCGGGTTGGTCTGATCCATGAACTGCGAAAGCTGGTTGGTACCGAAAAACGTGTTGATCACGCTGGAGATCGTTCGGGCGTTGACCAGGTCCTGCGGGGTCAGCTGCTCCGCGTCACGAGAGTTCATCCGTTCCTTAATCGTACGAGACATGCGGGCGAGACCGATTGAGAACTGCTGGCCGAGCTGCTCACCCACAGTACGTACACGCCGGTTGCTCAGGTGGTCGATATCATCGACCTGCGACTTCATATTTTTCAGGCGGATCACCTCTTTGACAATCGCCACGATATCCTCTTTCACCAGGTAGCGGATATCCATGTCCACATCCAGTTTCAGGCGCTTGTTCAGCCGGTATCGGCCCACTTCACCGAGATCGTACTTCTTTTCGCTGAAAAAAAGTCGCTCGAGAATCTGTCGGGCTGTTTCAGCATCCGGCATCTCCCCGGTTCTGATCTGTTTGTAGATCTCGCCGAGGGCGGTTACATCGTCGTGAGCAGGATCCTTACGGAGGGTATTCATGATCACGTTTCGTTCGGAATCCTCCGGTGCCAGCTTCTGGATTCGCACCTTTTCCACACCGGCTTCCTGCAGTGTGGCAAAATCGTCTTCCTCCAGTTCGTGGTCGCGCTCCAGCAGCACTTTCCGGCTCTCCGCTTCGGTTACTTCGCCGGTTTCCTCATCTACAACTTCCTCAACCACATCAACCGCAATTTCTGAAGCCAGACGCTCGCCGACGCAGTTTTCCAAAAATTTCTTTTCGCTGCTGCAATCGACTTTTTCAGAGAGTTCGAACAGGCTGAAGATCTCTTCATCGGAGGAGTATCCCAGTGCCCGTAAAAGTGTCGTGGCCGGAACCTTCTTTTTCCGGTCGATGTAGGCCCAAAGCACGTCACGTATATCGGTTGAGAACTCGATCCAGGATCCCTTGAAGGGAATGACCCGGGCGTTATAGAGCTGCGTGCCGTTCGGGTGCACATTCTGCCCGAAAAACACCCCGGGAGAGCGGTGCAGCTGGCTGACGATGACCCGCTCGGCCCCGTTGATGATAAAGGTTCCACGGTCCGTCATCCAGGGAAGATCTCCCAAAAACACCTCTTGTTCAATCGTCTCGGTGGCTTCGTCGTCATCATCCACGGCCGACAACCGAAGTTTGGCTTTCAGCGGAACCGCATAGGAAAGTCCCCGCTCCTGGCATTCCTTGATATTATACTTGGGAGTATCCACCGAATAATGCAGAAATTCGAGGATATGGGTTTCCCTTGAATCCTGGATGGGGAAATTTTCATTGAATATTTTCTGCAGTCCCTGGTTTTTGCGATCTTCGGGCGCTACATCCAGCTGGGTAAAATTATTGAATGACTTGAGCTGGATATCCAGAAAATCGGGATAGTCCAGTACGTGTTCAGTTTCAGCAAACGATAGACGATCGGTAAACGGAACCTTCTTCAGATTGTTCTTATTACTCAAAGGAACCTCTCCTTTAAATTAATGTGATAGTGACGAGCCTGTGTACATATATTGCGGCTGAAAGCAGGAATAAGGGGATTTGGAATGTACCTCTGATTGAGACGCCAATAGCCAATACCGTTTATAACGATATTGGCTACGGCTAAATTGTATATGAAATACAGGTGCTACTTAAGCTCGACTTCGGCCCCGGCGTCCTCAAGTTTGGACTTGATTTCTTCCGCCTCAGCCTTGGCAATACCCTCTTTCACGGCGTTGGGGGCATTGTCTACCAGCTCTTTGGCTTCCTTGAGGCCAAGACCGGTAATGCCGCGCACTTCTTTAATAACGGCGATCTTCTTTTGACCGGCAGATTTCAGAACCACGTCGAATTCGGTCTGTTCTTCTTCTCCGCCGCCTTCACCGCCTCCGCCGCCGGCTACAGCAACAGCAGCCTGGGCAGGTTTGATGTCGTATTCTTCTTCGAGAACTTTTGCAAGTTCATTTGCTTCCTTAACCGTTAGATTGATTAATTGTTCTGCTAATTCTTTAACGTCAGCCATGTTGTGATTCTCCGAGTTGATCTTTGTAATTAAAAATTCTTGGTAATGAGTGATTAATTTTCGCCTTGTTCGGCGATGGTTTCCACTGCGCCGGCCAGTGTTTTACCGGGAGCCTGCAGTGCACTTACGACATTTGAAACCGGTGCCAGCAGAAGTCCGACAATGTCTCCGATAACTTCGCTTTTCGATTTCATAGCCGCGAGGTTCTCAAGCTGGTCCTCGCCGTAGTAGTCACCGTCAATGATGGCGGCTTTAAACTTCGGCTTTTTGTACTCCTCGTTGAACTTCTTGATCACCTTGGCGGGTGCGGCAAGCTCTTCTTCTACAAAGGCAAAGGCATTTTGCTCTACCAGATGGGGATACAGATCATCATAGCCCCCCACCTCATCCATTGCACGTTTCATCAACGTGTTTTTGTATACCTTATACGTGATATCGCCTTCATAGAATTTGCTGCGCAGCTCATTGATTTCAGCAACCGACATCCCGGAATAGTTGGTTACGTAGACGGCACTGGAACTATTCAGATTTTCGGTTATCTCCTCAACTACTGCCTTTTTCTGTTCTAATGTTGGCATGCTGTTTTCCTCTCGTCTCTTACGCTGAAATTACGGATGAACGACTCAGTTGAATGCTGGGGCCCATGGTAGAACTCATGTAGACACCCCGAAAGTACAATCCTTTGGCCGATGCGGGCCGCAGCCGCAGCACCGTTCGCAGGAATTCAATCGCATTCTCTCTGAGCTCGTTTGGCTCAAAGCTTACCTTCCCGATTGAGGCGTGCAGAATACCATACTTGTCCACACGAAATTCAATCTTTCCGGCTTTCACTTCCTTGATCGCCTCCGCAACATCTTCCGTTACTGTTCCACTTTTCGGGTTGGGCATAAGCCCTCGCGGTCCCAGAATTTTTCCGAGACGTCCGATTTTTCCCATTACATCGGGCGTGGCAACAATAACGTCGACGTCGGTCCAGCCTTCTTCTATTTTTGTGATATATTCATCGAGACCCACATGATCTGCCCCGGCTTCTTCCGCTTCCTGCTGCTTGGCTTTGCTTACCAGCGCAAGGACACGAACTTCCTTGCCCGTTCCGTGCGGCAGTGTTACGGAGCCCCGGACCATTTGATCGGCATGGCGGGGATCGACCCCGAGCTTGATATCCATATCAACCGATGCATCGAAGTTCACAGTCGAGGTTTTCCCGATCAGATCACACGCCTCTTCCAGCGTATATTCCAAATCAGGATCTATGAGCTTGGCGGCCTCGAGATACTTTTTTCCTCGTTTTGCCATGGTATTACTGTTCCTTTATTTATCTCTTAAAACTCGCAAACCCATACTTCGGGCGGTACCTGCAATCATTTCAGCACCGGCCTCCAAATCGTGGGCGTTGAGATCTTCCATCTTTTCCTCTGCTATCTCCCTGCACTGCGTCCAGGTTACCTGACCTACTTTTGTTCGGTTCGGTTCACCGGATCCGGATTTTACCCCGGTTTTCTGTTTCAGGAGAACGGCAGCCGGCGGAGTTTTTGTCTTGAACGTAAACGACTTGTCCACATAGACCGTGATCTCTACCGGAATAATGGTTCCGGCCTTGTCTTGTGTGGCAGCGTTAAACGCTTTACAAAACTCCATGATGTTGATCCCTGCCTGACCTAATGCAGGTCCGACCGGCGGAGCAGGATTGGCCTGACCACCCCGGATCTGAAGTTTTAAGACAGTATCAACTTGTTTTGCCATTTCTGTTTATGAGTCGTTGATAGATTAACTTTTCGATTTGCCGCGTAATAGCTCACTTTGCATCAAGTGATATTTCGGTCTACGTCGCAGGTTCTACCTGGTTCACATCGACTTCAACCGGGGTCTTTCGACCAAAAATACTTACCAAAACTCTCAGTTTAAGCTTGTCTGTGTTCACTTCCTGAACGGTACCGTCAAAATCCTTGAAGGGCCCGTCAATCACTTTTACCAGGTCGCCCTCATCGTAGGGAATTTCAATTTTCCCACCCTGCTCCATCATCTCTTCGCTGTCTTTGACCCGTCCGAGGATCCGTTTCACCTCATGTTCACGCAGGGGATTGGGCTTTTTATCGCTTTTACCGCTCTTCAGGAATCCCAGCGTTGAGGGGGCTCCCTGTACAAGATTGTTAACTTCTTCATCATAAATCGTATGTAGCAGCAGGTAACCCGGGAAGAAGTTCTTTTCCCGCGTACGCTTCTTTCCCGAGCGTATTTCAATGACGGTTTCTGTCGGGATCAGTATTTCATCGATCTTGTCTTCGAGTCCCTGAAGTTCCATCTCCCGTTCCAGGTACTCCTTGACCTTTTTTTCATGCCCGGAGAAACATCGTACTACATACCAATCGTATTGTTTTTCAGCGGTCATTGATAAATGGCCTCTAGTATGGTGCTATAAACTTGATCTACAACGAATATAAATGCCGATATCAGCACGGTGAACACCATCACGACGATCGTGTTGTCCACCAACTCCTGCTGGCTCGGCCAAGAGACTTTCTTCATCTCTTTTCGGACACCGATCAAGAATTCTTTGATTTTATCCATAGTTCGTTTTATTCAGTCATTCAAAAACAGAACCGTTTTGACATACTTGCACCTGCTTCCCGGTTTCCGGCAGAGCAGCTGTCAGCCATGCAACATTCTGTCAATTCTTCTCAGCACGGGTGGCAGGACTTGAACCCGCAACCTGCGGTTTTGGAGACCGCTGCTCTGCCAATTGAGCTACACCCGTAGATACACCAAGAGAATAGGTCCGCTTCGGAACCTATTCTCTGCAATTTTTCGCTTGGCGCGGAGCCACTACAGTATGACTCCGGCACCCCTCAAACAGTTATTCAATAATTTCGCTGACGACGCCGGCGCCGACGGTGCGTCCGCCTTCGCGTATCGCAAACCGCAGCCCCTCTTCCATCGCTACCGGCTGGATCAGGGTCACCTCCATCGTCACGTTGTCTCCCGGCATCACCATCTC
>JAWVZC010000185.1:0-8216 GCA_033722415.1 Balneolaceae bacterium
TGACGGCAAGGGGTACGGAGAACATCACGATTAGCGGGTCCAGGAACCGTTCAAACTGGGCGGCCATCACCATGTAAATGAGTATGAGAGCCATGATGATCGAAAGCTGAAAGTCGGCTGCGGCCTCCTGCTGCTCCTCGTACTCACCGCTGTAAACGATTGAAAACCCTTCCGGAAGCTCGAGCGTGGAGAGTTTCGCCCGAATCTTTTCTACCGCTTCGCCAAGCGGTACCCCGCTCTCCAGGTTGGCCGAGATGTAGGAAACCCGCTGGCTGTTCACCCGGTTGATGTCGGTTGGTCCCCGCCCCATCTCTTTCCTTACCAGCGACGATACCGGGATCACCTGACCCTGGGGAGTTGTTATCGAGATATTTTCCAGGTCGGTGGGACTCAGCCTGTCTTTTGGCTGCAGCCGTACAATGATTGGGTATTCGTCACCGGTTTCCCGGAACACCCCAGCCCGGCTTCCGCCGACGTTGGTCTGGATAACGCGGGCCACCTCGTTGATACTCAGTCCGAGATCGGCGATCTTTTCGCGATTGAAGATGATACGCTGCTCGGGTCGGCCTTCACGCCGGTCGGTGCGCACCCCCCGCACTTCCGGGATCTCTTCCATCAGCAGCTTGATCTGGTTCGAAATTTCCTTCGCCTGGTCCAGGTTGTAGCCCAGCAGCTGCACTTCGACCGAGGTGCCCCCGCCGGAGCCAAACAGGCGCCGCAGCATCCAGAGCCCGGACTGGGCACTGACGCGGATATCACCGCCGGGTACCAGTCCCTGTACATTGTCCCGGATCTGGTCCGCGATCCTGGAGGTACTCATCGAACGCTCGGAGGCCGGAACCATCGCTATCTCCACTTCGGCACGCCCGTCGCGCACCTCCGTTGTCAGGTGTTCCACATCTTCCATCGGCAGAGATGCCCGCACCACTTTCTCGAGCTCTTTCAGGTATTCGTTCTGCACGGCGATGTTGGTTCCCTGCTCCATCTCGAAGTCGACGTCGATCTCATCGGCATCGGTCTGCGGTGCGAGCTCCATCGGAATCAGCGGTACGGCAAGGAAACAGCCGATCACCACCACGGCCGTAACACTAAAAACCGCGGCTTTCCGCTTCAATATTTTTTCAATGATATTGGAGTATTTCTGTTCCAGCATCACGAAGAAGCGGCGGAACCAGCCTTTCTTTTTTATCTCCTCGGTGTTCGAGGGTTTCACCGTAAGAAACTTGCTGCAGAGCATCGGTACCAGCGTCAGTGCCACAAAAAGCGAGCAGACCAGGGCAAATACCACCACAAGGGCCAGCTCCTGGAAAATGATGCCGGTAATCGTCTCCATAAACACCACCGGCAGGAAGATAACGGAGGTCGTCAGGGTAGACGCAATAATGGCCCCGCCCACCTCTTTGGTACCGACCAGTGAACTGGCCTCCAGGTCTTTGCCTTTCTCCTCCCTGAGACGCACTATATTTTCGAGCACCACAATGGCATTGTCCACGATCAGTCCCACACCGAGGGCGAGTCCCCCGAAGCTCATCTGGTTCAGCGTCAGCCCGTTAAAATAGAGCAGGGCAAACGTGGCAATAATCGATATCGGTATCGACAAAGCGATGATAAAAGTGGACGAACCGTTGCGCAGGAACAGGTAGAGAATAAAGACCGCGAGCAGTCCGCCCCATATGGCCGACTGCTGCACATTATTGATAGAATTTTGGATAAATTCGCTCTGGTCGATTGTAACAAACAGCTCCAGGTCGTCACGTTCGGCATTGATGCGTTCTACCTCTTCACGAATCTCTTCGGCTACGGCCACCGTATTGGCACCGGTCTGCTTTCTGATGCCGAATCGCACCATCGGCTTGCCGTCGATGGTGACAAGCCGATCCAGGTCTTCATATCCCCACTTGACCTCCGCGACATCCTTGACACGGATCGGTTTGCCGTCTACCACCGTGATAATGGTATTGGCGATCTGGTCGACCGACTCATACTCCCCGAGCGTGCGGACGTAGAGCTGCTGCAGCCCGGAGTTTACGTTTCCGCCCGGCAGATTCACATTTTCACTGGCTATCGCCTGCTGCACCTGTGCCGAACTCAGGCCGCTGGCGATCAGGCGGTCCCGTTTAAGGTCCACGTGCACTTCGCGGTACACACCCCCCCAGATCCCTATGGAGCCTACCCCGTTGATCTGCTCAAAACGCTGTGTTATCTCGCGTTCCAGAATCTGGGTGAGGTCCGGCAGCGGCATCTCGGAATTGGCCCCGACGATGACGATCGGGAAGTTGTTGGGATCAAACTTCCAGATCTGGGGAGATTCCACCTCCGGGGGCAGTTCGTCGCGAAGGCGGTCGAGGGCAGCACGCACATCATTGGCTGCCACATCAACGTCCACCCCCTGAGCAAACTCCAGGGTCACGCGGCTTTCGCCCTCCTCGGAACTGGAGCGTACGCGTTCCACACCGGGGATCCCGGCGATGGCGTTTTCAATTGGCTTGGTGATAATTTTTTCCATCTCCTCGGGTCCCACATTGGCATAGTCAGTGCTGACTGTAAGCTGCGGGTACTCGATGGGTGGTAACAGATCAACCGGCAGGTACCGGAAAGAGATGACCCCCAGCACAATGATAATCAGGAATACCATCGTGGTGGCAATGGGTCGGTCGACGGCTGTTTTTGTGAGTGGCATGTCAGTTTACCTGGTTACAGTTACATGGTTGGTTGTTGGCGATTTTGCTGCTGCGAATCGAGCACATTTTGCAGCAGGTCCTGGCGCTGGTACCCCTGCAGGGTGAGTATATGATCCCACGAGCTGGTGCGGACACGTGCCTGCTGGCGTCCCCCGGAGAGCAGATGCTGGCCAACCGTAATCACCCAGTCTCCCGATTCCACACCGGTTACTCCCAGCTCCATGCGTCCCCGGGCGATAACATCAATCGTCTTGAATTGCACTTCGGTGGGTTCGGTAAGCGGGGGCGGATTCTCCGAATCCGAAGAAACTTCTACAGGCTGAACTTCGGATCCCAGGGAGGTGGCCACATAAACGCCCTCCTCACCCGTAGTGGGATCGGTATAGAGCGCGCTTGTGGGCAGCAGGGTGGCCTGCTGGCTTTCCCCATATAGGATATCTACGGCCACAAACATCCCCGGCCGAAGCAATTCGTTTTCATTCTCAATATCAATTTCAGCCTCGGTGCTGCGTGCCACCGGGTTCAGGAACGGTGATATGCGGGAGAGTTCGGCCCGTAAAACATTGGTTTCACCTTCCCGGCCCGGCACCAGGATTTCCGCGGTCTGTCCCACTTCAATCCGCGTCAGCATATCCTCGGTCAGCACTACTTCCACCCGGAGATTACCCAGGTTGCCGATCGTAAAAAGCCGCGTGTTCGGGCTCACCTGCATCCCGATCTCCGCGTCACGCTGTCCCACAGCGCCGCTTATCGGGGCACGAATGACGGTTTTTGAAAGCAGTTCACGCCGCTCCTGCAGGTTCGATTCCGCCTGCTGAAGTTCCGCTTTTGCCAGCTCCACATCGGCCTGTGCCGATTCCATCCGGGCTTCCAGGGTTTCCATTTCAAGGTCACTCGTCAGATCGCGGTCGGCAAGCGATTTTGAACGCTTGTACTCGGCCTGTAACTGCTTCAGCCGCGCCTCCGCCTGTTTCAGGCGCGCGCTGCTGATCCGGTAGCCGGCCTCCGCCTGCCGGACCTGTTCCGCATATTGATCGTCGTTAAGGCGCACCAGCGGATCACCTTTCTCGACTTCCGCGCCATTGTTGACCAGCACCGCCTCGATACGTCCGTTAATTTCGGAGTAGAGTTCCACCTGGTTTTCGGCGATCACGGTACCGCTCAGCCGTTCACTCAACGGGAGGGAACCATACCGGGCCTCCACCGCTTCCACTGCGGGAATAACCGATGAGCTTCCCCCGCGGCTTTCTCCCGGGCTGCCTTCCTCGGAACAAGAGATAAACAGGAGGGCCGCTACCAGTGAGGCAGATGCTTGCTTTAAATATTTACCTGCTGAAAATTTCATTGGAACGTATGTCAAGATTGTTGTTGTATTGAATATTCATCAAACTGCTGCGCAACGTCGTAAAGCAAATAAATCAACTAATAGTTCGACGCTGGTCATTAAATTTCAGGACAACATAAAGTAACTACCTAATTCTGAAGGAAAGTTGAGTAACAGACAGCAGATTAATCACGAAATGTAAGGTTTAAACTATTTTTACAACCAACTATGGATACGATCACACAGATTACACTGGGAGCAGCAGTAGGAGAAGCCCTTCTGGGCAAAAAAGCGGGGTACAAAGCCCCGCTTTGGGGCGCTGTTTTCGGGGTGGCCCCCGATCTTGATATCCTGGCGAACCCGTTTCTTACCGATGTCCAGGAGATCATTGCGCATCGTGGCATCAGTCACTCCATACTCTTGTGCGTCACCGCCTCGCCGGTATTCGGCTGGCTGTTATCTCGTGTCGAATCGAACCGGGATATCGGATGGAAATCCTGGAGCTGGCTGGTGTTCTGGGTGGTAGCCACCCATATTTTTATCGACGTGTGCACAAGTTACGGCACACAGGTATTTCAGCCGTTCAGCAATTACGCGGCCACGTTTAATTCGATCTTTATTATCGACCCGTTTTACACCCTCCCGCTGCTAACAGGGATTGTTTATGCAGTATTTGCCGGGAACAACCTGCCCAAACGACGGTGGGCCAACTATCTCGGCTTGGCGATAAGTACGCTCTACCTGGTGGCGGGTTTCGGCATAAATTGGCATGTTAATACGGTATTCGAGGAGAATTTCAGGCAACAGGGGCTACAGGTTGAACGGTACATGACCACACCGGCCCCGCTTACCACCTTCCTCTGGACCGGATATGCGGAAGGTAATGACACCATTTATGCCGGACTCTATTCCGTTTTTGATGAAGAACAGCAGATCCGGTTCCGGGAGATCCCAAAACGTACGGGGCTTATTCGTTCCTACCGGGATGACCTTGCCATCCAGCGTCTGTTATGGTTCTCCAACGGGTATTATACTGTTCAGCGAAACGGAGAGGAACTGATCTTTACCGATCTCAGATTCGGACGTACCGACCTGTGGATTACCGATCGGGATGCTCCCTATGTCTGGAACTACCGCCTCAGATTAAACGACGACAGTACGGCTGTTGTCGGATTCGAACAGTTCGAACCCTCCTTTTCAACGGGGGACGGGGCATTCACGAGGCTATTCAATCGTATTCTGGGTATCCGTTTTTGAATGACAACTTCAATCGGAAAGATAGTATTCGATCGTTGAGACAACCCGGATATTTTTGATATGCGGGGTATTGTTGTCACGCGGGGTAATGCTGAACTGCCCCTGCGATGCGGTCTTTATTTTGCCGAGTCGACTGTTGGAATCTTCGGCGAACTTCAGCGCCACCTGTCGAGCTTCCTTTGTTGCATGCTCGATCATTTGCGGCTTAATTTCATTTAGTTTCGTAAACAGATACTCGGTGCGCACCTGGTACTCGTCTCCGCTCAGGGTAATGCCCTGTTTGCCCAGCTCAACCAGTTCGCCCATAACATTTCGTACCTTCTCAACCTCTTCGGAAAAAACCGTAACCGTTTGTGTAGCCACGTACCGGAACGCGAATTGTTCACTTCCGCCGTACCGCTGGGCCGATTTGTCGGTCATGGCGGGGGTGGAAAACGATATCGCTTCTTCAGCAATACCCCGCTCGGTCAGGAACGTGTTCACCTTCTGGGCGCTTGTTTCCAGCTAGGTGTAGAGCGCTTCAAGATTATTGCCGGCTTCGGTAAACTGGATCGGCCAAATCACGATATTCGCCGGATGTTCCTGTTCGGCCAGGACTTTGACGGTTACGGTACGTTCAAACGACTTGAAGGTGATCGCTGTTTGCATCACGAAAAACCCCAATACCGCCATACCCAGTACAAAAAACAGGCCCGGTATCAGCGGATTTGATTTAAGATAATCTTTCATCTACACTACGGGTTGCAATATAAAAATCAGTGTCCCGATGTTACGATCTGTTTATAAAGAAATTGTGTGCACCAAAAAACTTCTTTTTTTTGGGCCCGTTTCCCCGTGATTTCCCGGGTGTTCATCAAAGGGTAATATACAGATTACAATAACGTATCACGAACTTCTGAACTTAGCATTACATTGAATCGAAGTGTAGGTTTCAAACAAACAACTTAGTCATGTCCGATATCAGCCGTAAAGATTTTCTAAAGAATAGTGCTCTCGCCTCATCACTCGCTTTTGTCCCGGGCCTGGATACCGCTAGCAGGAGGGGATGGCTGGAGAAGCTCAACCATCTCCAGGGCGAAGCAAAAAACATCATCTTCATGGTCAGCGACGGGATGAGCAGCGGAACGTTCGCCCTTGCCGATCTGGTGAACCGGCGCCAGTTTGGCTCGGAATGCCACTGGGTTTCGCTGTACAATAATCGCGACCGAGCATACCACCGCGGACTGATGGATATGGCTTCGCTTGATTCGCCGGTCACCGATTCGGCGGCCGCCTCTTCGTCGTGGGGCGGTGGAAAGAGAATTCAGAACGGTGCGATCAACATGCTGCCGGACGGCCGCAGGCTGAAACCGATCTGCCAGATATTCCGGGATGCCGGTAAAAAGACGGGCCTGGTGACAACCACCCGCATGACACATGCCACCCCGGCGGGATTTGCCGTCAATGTTCCCGATCGCAATATGGAGGATGAAATCGCCCTGCAATACCTGAAGCATGAGTACGATCTGCTGATGGGCGGCGGATCACGCCATTTCGACCCGGATGAGCGGGAGGACGGCAAGGATCTCTGGGCGGGGTTTCGTGCCAAAGGCTACCAGGTGGTTCGAAAGAAAAGCGAACTGACCGGAAACGACGACCGTAAACTGCTCGGAATATTCTCCGAATCGCACCTGCCCTATACCATCGATCGAAGGAACAGCAGCGCGCTGAATGCCACCGTGCCGACTATCGCCGAAATGACGGAGACCGCCCTGAAGCGGCTCGATGGATCCTCCGTCGGGTTTTTACTGCAGGTGGAGGGAGGACGCGTGGATCACGGTGCCCACGGCAACGATGCCGCCGCACTGATCTATGATCAGATTGAATTTGACGAGGCGGTTTCCGTTGCGCTAGACTTCATCGCGGATCGCGACGACACGCTACTGATCATCACCACCGATCACGGGAATGCCAATCCGGGCCTGAGCGGGGCTGGCGAAAGGTACTCCGAATCGGCGGCCAGGCTGGATCATATTCAACATTTTACCCGCAGCAACGACTGGATTCTGAGCGAGCTCGATGAACACAGCTCAATAACCAATATACGCAACCGGGTGGAAGCCGCCACCGCCATCGGTATTACCAAACAGGAGGCTTCGATGATCAAACAATCCCTGGAAGGATCCCTGCAGACCGTTTACCGGGCGAAAAGCGATTCGGACGCCGTTCTCGGATCGGTGCTGGCAAACTACCTCTCCATCAACTGGCTAAGTACATCGCATACGGCTGACTATGTTGAGCTGGCGGCCCTGGGACCCGGTATTGAACAGATGGATGCGTTTACCCGAAATACCGAACTGTTTGATATGATGGTAAAGATGGCCGGAGTAAGGGAGTACGCAGCCGGATAAGTGCAATTGAATAAAGAAACTCCCGCACACAGTAAAGGTGGGCATGCATGCGGGAGTCGGGGATCATCAGGTTCTGCCATATTGATGAAGTACCGAAGACATATCTTACCCCGTTTTCAGAAATTTTTATACTTTTTCTGAAATTGGGTTACACAGGGCGTCCTTGAAAAGCAATAGTAATTCCAGCCTTGAGTGGTTCCCTGTTGTGTAAACAATCCCCGTATCAGGCAGTGATAAGCTGTTTTGCACAACCATGTTCCCAGTTTGGCCTAATGAGACCGCAAACATACAAAGATTTTGGGCACATTAGCCCGGATTTCTCACCAAAAAATTTGTTTTTCAGCAAGGCGTAGGTCAAATGACCGCGCAGACTACGTTGGTACGTTGAGCAGACGATTTATCCTGTAACGCAGCTGAAGGGCAAATTTCGCAGCCTTTTACAGCCTGTATTGATAATGTTGCAGAAAAAAATGGAATAAGTCATTGTCATTCAGAAAGGTACAGGAATACAACAAAAAAACTTGTGAGGTATCCGGGTTAGCCCGTTGGAAGTCCGTCATCGAA
>JAWVZC010000186.1:0-8177 GCA_033722415.1 Balneolaceae bacterium
ACCGTTCACGACTGGACCAACTTCAGTTCAAAGTACGAAGGTCCCACCTATTTCTTCCAAAAGAACAGGAACCATTTGGCCTACATGCACGCCGCACGGAATTACCGCGATGAAACCGACTGGCTGCTTAAAATCGACATGGACGAATTCCTTGTGATGGCCGATGAGAACCAGACCGTACCATCCTGGCTGAAGAAGGTGGATTACGACAGAATCCGCACCGTGCGTATACCGCGGATCGATTTTGGGCATAACGGTCACGAAACAAAGCCTGCCGGGGGCGTAGTGGAAAACTATCTCAGGCGCGAGGAAGAGGCCTCAAACTACAAGGACCTGGCCAACACCTCGTACCTGGATAACAACACATTTTGCTTCTCCTCGCATCGGTGGTCGTACCAGCTGTTTCCCCGTGGAAAAATGCTTGAAATCGAGGGAATCGACCAGCTCAGAATCAACCATTACTACACCAAGTCGAAACAGGAGTATTTCGACCGGCAGAACATCAGCAACGGCCGCAAGATAACGGAAGAGGATTTCCGCAACATTAGTGAGCGAACCAACCGCGTTTATGACGATTCCGCACTCCGTTATCTACCGCTCGAAACCGAACAATTTACGGACAAGGAGCAGGCCTAACCGGTTTTTCAGGATCTTTTTGGAGGTAATTTTGTAAAACAACCGCTCCCGAAACGCCAGGGAATCGATCCAGTTGTGCTTGGCTTCCACCGCCTTGTGCTTGTCGTACCCGCTACCGTAGGGATGATCAACGGTGATGCGGTGATCGATGATGTTCACATACCCCTGGTTTAACGCGTGATATCCCAGCATACTGTCGGTACCGTACCCGTACTTGTTCAGGGAAACATCCACCGGGCAGAGCTGATCGAGTATGTGAGTGCGAACCGCAAAGCAGAACCCCTCGATAAACGTCACCTCTCGCAGCCCCGCTCCCGGCTTGTGAATCATCTGTGGGTGGTAAGAATACTCGGCAGACGGGGCATATACCCCCACACGGCTGTCGGCGAAAACGTCATTGTATTTTTCCAGCAACTCATCGATATCATTGATCTTCACATCCGAGGTGATGATAAACCCGTTGTCATACCGCTGCCCGTTCAGGAAGCGGTTCGTCTCGTTCAGCAGCCCGTTGTAGTAGATGTTGGGATACCGTTTGTCGAAATGGGGCGACTCATCACGTGTGAGATCAGAGCCGCTGTCGAACAAGTAGGTGTCAACCTTGCCCGTAAATCGCTGCTTGAGGCGGATCGCCTCCCGGCTCAGCTCGTGGTTGTAGATGATAACCGCCGTATTATCGATTATGCTCATGCCACCTGCAGTTCATCTATTTTGCCGTTTCTCAGGTGAATTTTCTGGTCAGCGATATGTTCGTACCTTGAATCATGGGATATATTGATGACCGTTTTCCCCTGGTCGCGCAGGTAGGGCAGAATTTTTGTAAAAAAGAGCTTCTTCGAATCCTGGTCCTGGTAGGCCACCCATTCATCGAACACGTAGATATCCTTGTCTTCGAGCAAAATTTTGAGCAGAACCAGCCGCTTTTTCTGCCCTTCCGAAAGGTTCACTGATGAAAATTTTGAACCCTTGATGCTTACCTTGTCCTGCAGGCCAAGCAGTTTCAGCAGCTCCGGTCCCCGATTCTGTATTACTTCATCCGGGATGTGGTCAAGATGGTTGAAGAGATAACTGTCGGTGAAAATAACACCGAACAGGTCGCGGTAGGCCGATATGTTACCTTCGGTGATTTTTACCCCGCGATAGCTCATAGCTCCCGATTTGGGCAGGTAGAGACCGCAGAGCACCTTGATGAGGGTGGTCTTTCCGGAACCGTTCCCGCCGGTAACAAACAGGATTTTACCCGGCTCAATCGACAGGTTGATCGGTCCCAGCGTGAACCTGGTTTCATCTTTCTCGTGGGTGTATACCATATCCTCAAGTTCAATAACCGAATTGGTATCCGCTGAGGTTGAGCTGACAAGAGTATCATCCGGGTCGATCTCCCTGAACTCGGTTTTTTTGCTGACGTCGATCCCCAGCTGGTCGATCTGTTCCACCGAAGCCTCGATCTTTTTCATGGTACTCAGGAAACCGCTAATCGTGGACAGGGGAGCCAGCATGAACAGTACCAGCGTCAGGTACTTGTTGAAGAAATCCATCGTCACAAAATTGAAGAGGTAGATCATGACGATCACCACCGCCAGGAACAGGAACAGCACGATATCATTCATACGACTGGTGGTGGAATTGAGCACGTTATAGTAGAGATAATACCTGGTCTGTTCGCTGCTGCCGGGAATTATTGTGCGATCGATAAACGATTTGCGGAACCTGGAACTGATCTTGAGGGACTTCAGCCCGTAGACCAGTCCTTCAAACGCCTCATACACCCGGTTGGTGTACGCGCGCGAAATCTTGGAGAACCGGGCGATAAATTTCAGGCTCAGCTTGTTGATGGCAAAAATAAGCAGAAAAGCGCCCAGGGTCAGCAGCGAGAGCGGTGGAGACAGCCACATCATGTACACCATGATACCGACCACCATGGCCACTCCGTTCGCCACGCTCGGCAACCGTTCGATGACAATGCCGATCGTGGAAATATCATCGGTGAGTACCGGCAGCAGTTTCGCCTTGAGGTTCTCCAGCAGGCTGTAATCCGCCTTGATGATCTTCCTGGTCAAGTCGATCCTGAGATTATGCACGATGCGTTTCGTCAGTAGGGAGATACAAAAAGAAGCGACCACGGAAAAGACGAGATATCCCAGCAAATAGAGCCCGAACGCCGTTACAAACCCCTCCACACTCATCCCTTCATTGTTTATAGCCGAATGAATCAGCTTGATGATTAGTGTGGAAAACAGGCCCGTCAGGATGCTTGATGCCGCGGAGACGGAAAACAGCGGCAGCGAGGCCCGGATTAACAGCGAGAGTAGTTTCATAACTAGCCGTTACCATTTTCAAAGCCGGAGGGTTCCGGGTACTTCTGCTTCAGGAATGATGTCACCAGCCGTACCACGTCCGGGCTGGGATCTTCTCCCAGGTCGTCGTTCAGACAGTAGTAATCGGGGCAGGACTGTTTCATTTTTTGGATAAATTTCTGCTGTTTTTCAAGATTGTTGGTCAATTTATGAAATGTAAACTCCTTAATCAGCTCATTTATCGGGACCGGCATCGATTCCTCCCTGTGGTACTTCAGCATGTAATACCGGTACAGCTTGTAGGGACAGATATTTTTGTCGTCCCGAAACCGGCTCCTGCGGGTCCGTTCCACCTCTTCCGGGAAAAGCCGGTAGGCCTGCTGCCAGTATCGCTTGTTCACAATCATCGGGGAGTGCTCGATAATGCCCAGACCGATGATATCCATAAACCCGTCAAATATGCGCCAGGATAGATTTTCCCCGAACAGGGTGTTGAAGATTCGGTATTTGCCGTCCCGGTAGAACGTGTCCGTCGACACCGGATTCCCGAACAGGAAATCGTCATTCATGTAGAGAAAATTATCCGAGAGTCCCGGAATGCGGTGGATGAAACTCTCGATCACATTGGAGTTAAAGGTGGGAAGGTACCGCCCGGGAATCACCTCATCGTGATGGACGACGGTGAGCCGGTCGTGGCCGGTATCGCACCAGGCGGGTACCTGGGGACGCGCCGTCAGGATGAACAGATGACGGAAGGAGCCGAAATAACGCTCCAGTGAACGGATGCTGTACTTGATCAGGTCGAAATTATCCCGGTACCGCTCCGGATTTGTATCTTTTTTTTGGCCGGCATATCGCTTACACTTAGCCATGTAATCCGGGTCACTTCCATCAACCCATGTGTAGACAACGTCAAATTTCATGCTTGCTTTGTAATGGGACTACATTTGCTTGAACAGTTGCAATTTCGGCTTCGGCGTTCCGGGCAGTTCGCCCGGCGGTTGATTCACACCCGGGGAAACCAGCAGCAGATACGTAAAAACATTCTCTGGGACCTGTTCGACATCTGCAACCGGTTTTTGCGCTCCCTCGATGCCGACTACTGGGTGAATTACGGTACCCTGCTCGGCTTCTACCGCAAACAAGACCTGATACCGCACGATATCGACATCGATTTCGGCTGCCGGAAGTGCCATTACCGTGAAATACTGCAAAACGCCGACCGGCTCGGGCCCGATGTCACATTGCACGATACCAGTGCACGCCATTACGGCCCCAAGCTGTACCTCAACTACAAGGGATTTGACGCCGATATCTATTTCTACGATCACACCGGCGGACAGCTGATATCCTACGAGAACACGGAGTGGCCCAACTACCGGGCCCCGATTCCGGAGGAGTACGTTTTCCCGACGCGCAGGTATGAAATAAAGGGGTATTATACCCGCGTTCCTGCCGATACGGAACAATACCTGCGCACGATCTACGGAAACCTGTCCGAACATGCAAAAAGGAACGAAGATACCGGTTATTGGGAGTAAATCAAACTGATCCCGATATCTTTGGTAGTACCTGCGAGAGAGCGTACTGCAGGTGATTTTTGTTGTCGATCTCGCACCAGTCCAGGTCTGGAAGGTTCAGTACCCGTATAGCCTCTTGTTCCCTGGAGTATTGTGCCAGCGTAAATTCGTAATCCGCCGTGTACGATATTTCATTGGCGTCCACAAAGGCGGAAAAACGCTGCAGAAACCCGCCTGAGAAAGCCCAGATTCCGGTCATGACGCCCTCCGACGCCCTGCCGGGAACCTCTTCCCTGGCCAGTCTCGACAACCTGCCGGAACGGGTGCTGTAGTAGATGTTGTCTTCCAGCTCCAGCGGGGCTGAGGCAGCCATCAGATTACGTCCATCCCGAGCGGTTGCAAGTTTTTCGAGCACCTCCGGATCGTAGAGCAGGTCCCCTTCCAGGAGATAAAAGGGTTCCTCCACAAGCTCCCGGAATACCAGGAGTGTGTAGAGGCTGCCGTAGTCATCGTACCTGGGATTGTCAACAATTCTGACTCCATATTTCGCTTCCAGGTACCGGAAACGCTCAATCATATACCCGCAGCCGATCCGGATATGGGAAACACCGGCCGCCTGCAGTGCCCGGATGGAACGTTCCAGCATCGGTACCCCGGCGACCGGGGTCAGCGGCTTGGGATACTCGTCGCCGGTTACCGGCCGCAGACGGGTCCCTTTCCCGGCTGCCAATATTATCGCATGATCAATATTCTCGGGCATCGTTTCCGTTCCTGTATACGCGTTCTATCCTGTTGGTTATTCGCTTCCAGTCGTGCCGGCGGGCGATTTCGAACCCTTTTTCAATTAAATGTTCGGTTGTTTCTGGTTGCAGTATGTGCCGGCGAATCCGGGCATACAGCTTATCCCGGTTGCCCGGTTCCGGGAAGTTTTCCACGCCGTACTCCCGGCCGATATTAAGATATCCTTCATTCCCGTAGCCGACCACCTTTACCCCCATGGCCATCGCCTCCAGCAGTACGATTCCGAAACTTTCGCCATACAGCGAGGGGGCCGCAAGCAGGTCGGCCGCGCCCAGTAACTCCAGTTTTTTTGGATCGTCGACATCCCGGAACAGGGTAACTCCGGTAAGATTGTGTTTATCGATAAACCTGCGAATATTCGGTTCCAGCGGCCCGTTCCCGACAACATGGAGGTTCAGCTTGCGCCCGGGGTGCTCCGCTTTCAGTTTGCGGAATACCTGCAGCAGGTCAAAAATCCCCTTGCGCTCCTCAAATCTTCCTATGAAAATCAATGTAAAACCCGGCTCATGCCGCGCCCCCGCATCTTTTACTTCCCGGATAATTGTATTATCTATACCGTTGGGTATGACACGGAAGCATGGCGGGTAATCTCCCGGCTCATACCCCATCGCCCGGGCCTGGCTTTCAGAAACTGAGATCGATTCATCCAGCTTGTCTATCACATAACCCGAGCCCAGCTTCATCAAGTTACCTCCGATATATTTTCCAAGACCAGTATCCGGCGGGGTATCGTGGAATGTGGCAACCTTGGTGACAGCGCCGTTCAGCATGTACAGCATCTGGAACTGCATGACAGGATTCCAGATGGTATGAAAATGAACGACATCTGGTTTGAACTGCTCCACAATCGTGCTGAATCGGCCCCGTTCGGAGGCGTTCAGGTAGGAAATATCGATGGAAGTGCCCCAGATACCGATCCTCCTGGATTCCGTTAGCGGGCAAACCTCCGCATCGATTCGATTAATCTTGGCCGAATGCTTTGTGCTTGGCGAAATAACCAATACATTGTGGTTTTTTTTCACCAGGTGATTGCTCAGGTGGGCTACATGGGTTTGAACGCCCCCCGGGATCGATAAATCGTACGGACAGACCTGAATTATATTCATATATTGTTGAGCGCCTTTAAGCTATGTCAAAACAAACCTCAGCCGAAAACATAACACTGTTTGCAGAAAGTCAGCGCTTTTTGCGCCAATTGACGGCTGATATTGAAGGTGCTACTTCCTCGATCTATATCCAGTGCATGAGTTTTGAAGCAGACCGGATCGGCAGAGAACTTATAAAATTACTCTCTGGCAAACCAGCTGTTGAACGCATATTACTGATCGACAACTATTCAAGGTATGTCGTAAACGATACGTTCGTCTACAGTCCGCTGGGCCTGATGAACAAAAATAGTGCGTTATCGGAAAGACGGGCCCTGGATCCGCTGCTGCAGCAGGCTAAAGAGGCCGGGATACGGGTGCAGTTTACCAGTCCCATGGGATTTCTCCTTTCCAGGTACCCGAAACGTAACCACAAGAAGATGGTGCTGGTGGATCAAAAAATATCGTACGTTGGGGGAATGAATTTCACGGAACATAATTTTGCCTGGCATGACCTGATGGTGCGACATACCGAACCGGCACTGGGCCGGGCGCTGGAGAAATCATTTATGGGCGACCTGCAGGGGCATTCCGAAGAAGCGGTATTCGCTGTTGACAAATTCACGAAGCTTTACATATTAAATGGATACCAGACGGTTGGGTATTACACTGAACTGCTTGAGCTGATTCAATCTGCTAACAAAATTGTGGCCGTATCCCCCTATATATCGTATCCCTTTTTAGACGCCATTGCCGGTGTACCCGACAACAGAGTGCTGGTACCAGCCCCCAACAATAAGAGTTATGCCGGCTACGTACAACAATTGAACCGGTATGATCGCATAAATTACCGTTATATTCCGGATCGGATGATTCATATGAAATTTTTACTCATAGATGATAACATTGCGATCTACGGGTCCAGTAATTTCGATACCGTAAGCTATTTTTTCGAAAAAGAAATATTGATAAAAAAAGAGGATCCATTCCTGGTGGAAAAGCTGGATGAATTAGCTGTGAAATTAATGAACAATGGAATGACCTGATGATATTCTCCGATTTTTTCAACGATTACCAACAATCCATAAAGAATGTCAATGTTGAGGAAAAATACGACCTTCTTTTCAGCAGGCCCCTGGGATTCATATTTGCCAAACTGTTAACGTACCTCGGTCTTCCTCCCACCGGTATTTCGCTGCTCGGCATGTTCGTGGGCGTTTGCGGGGGCGTTCTCCTTTTTTGGCAGGATTCACTGGCATTTACAGCTACCGGCAGCCTGCTGCTGATTATCGCCGGTTTGCTGGACAGTGCCGACGGACAGGCTGCACGCCTTACCGGAAATCACACCAAACTCGGCCGATATATTGACGGCATAATCGATAATATCGTGTTTATTGCCGCCTATACCGCGGCCATCTTCCATTTTATCGATATCTACACCGTTGCGGGATGTGTGGCCATCGGGCTGGCCTCCGGGGCGGTGCACAGTATCAAATCCTGCATCTACGAGTACTACAAGGGAGAGTTCCTCTACTATTCCGGGACCGACTCGAGCCAGCGCAACGATCCGATCGACAAACTGAACCGGGATTTCGACCGCTCCACATTTTTCCGGAAATTCGTGCACTTTTTCGTGGTTGACTACATGAAAAAACAGCAGCGTTTCAAATTCCGGGACGACGCCACTACCGAACAGTTCGAAGCCGCCTATCGCGATAATCCCGAGCGTTTTTCAACCCGGTATATCGAGAAAAACAAACCGATGCTGGTGAACTGGGCCTGGGTCTGCGGGTCCAACATCATGCGTAACTCCATTATTATTTTCTCGCTTTTCGGGC
>JAWVZC010000187.1:0-8163 GCA_033722415.1 Balneolaceae bacterium
AATGGCAGGGAACAGGGGATCTACTCTTCCGAGCTCAGCTGGGTCCTGGAAACCAACACCAACATGATTCGGGTAGCGGAACGGCTGGGTGCAGAGAAAGAGAAAATTTATCGCATGTACCGGCTGAACAACCTTTCCGAGCATTTTGGGTGAACAGGGTATTAACCGTATTCCCGTGCTGATCGAAACCCGATCTGTTCATTCATTTTTCATAGAAATTACCTACCTTTGAATTCCGCTTTCTTCCTTCATGTTGTAAAAAGTGGATAAAAAGTAATCAGTTAATAAAGTTGAGGATGTGGATGCCATGAGTGAGTTTCGTGTCGAAAAAGATTCTATGGGCGAGGTTCAAGTTCCCAAAGAGGCTTATTACGGGGCCCAGACCCAGCGCGCTGTCGACAACTTTCCGGTCAGCGGGTTGACGTTTCAAAGAGAATTTATCGAGGCACTCGGTCTGGTAAAAAAGGTAGCGGCCGGGGTTAATGCCGAGCTGGGTCATATCGAAACGGAAATTGCTGAAGCGATCCGGAAAGCGGCCCGGGAAGTGATGGACGGCAAGTTGGATGATCACTTCCCGATCGACATTTTTCAAACCGGGTCGGGTACTTCCACAAACATGAACGCCAACGAGGTGATCGCCAACCGTGCGAACGAAATTATCGGGGAGCGGAACGTACATCCCAATGATCATGTGAATTTTGGCCAGAGTTCCAATGATACGATCCCGACGACCATCCGGATTGCCGCAGTACTTGGAGTGCGCAACGACCTGATTCCCGCTCTGCAAAAGCTTCGTTCTGCATTCCTGGAGAAGGCCAAAGAGTTTGCAAAGGTTACCAAGACAGGTCGTACGCACCTTATGGACGCGATGCCGGTGACCATCGAGCAGGAGTTTGGCGGGTATGCCCGACAGCTCGAGCTTGGCATAGAGCGGCTGGAAGATACCCTGAAACGGATGCAGCAGCTGCCGCAGGGAGGAACCGCGGTGGGCACGGGGCTCAATACCGACCCGGATTTTGCCGAAAAGTTTGCCGAAAGAATCTCGGAAGAGACCGGATACCGGTTTACCGAAGTGGAAAATCACTTTGAGGCGCAATCCACCGTGGATACCCCGGTAGAACTCAGCGGACAGCTGAAGACGATCGCCGTCGGGCTGATGAAAATCGGCAACGATCTCCGCTGGATGAACTCCGGCCCGAACAGCGGAATCGGAGAGCTTCAGCTTGAAGCCCTGCAACCGGGTTCATCTATCATGCCCGGTAAAGTGAATCCGGTTATCGAGGAAGCGCTGACCATGGTTTGTGCACAGGTAATCGGGAATGATTCCACCATCAGCGTGGCGGGCCAGGCCGGTAATTTTGAACTGAACGTAATGCTGCCCGTGGTGGCACGAAACCTGCTGGAGTCGATCGCCCTGCTTGCCAACGCAGCACAGGTGGAAGCGGAAAAGAGCGTCTCGCGTCTTTCGGTCAACCGGGAGCGAATCAGTGACATGGTGGGACGAAATCCCGTGCTGGTGACGGCCCTGAACCCGATTATCGGGTACGACAAAGCAGCCAAAATTGCCAAAAAAGCATTTGCTGAAAACCGACCGGTCAAAGAGGTAGCCCGCGAGATGACCGACTTGACAGACGAGGAACTGGACGAGGCGTTAAATCCCATTAAACTTACAAAAGGTGGATTCAGCACCTAGCCGGTGGTCAACCATGTATTTTGGTCTCTACATAACTCGTGAAATTGTAACTATTGGGCGTTTCCAGTATAATAAAGGAGAAACTTCAGGAGCGATATGCCGTCATTTAAATTCCATGACAGGAATAACCTAGGAGATGAATTACCATGTCTGATACGCAAACTACAGAAGGTATTTCACAAAATGGAACCCGTTCCAGGGATGGTATAAAGGAGAAGGGGAAATCCCAAAAGGTCAGGGAGATCATCGAAGACTACCGGCTTGCCGTGATCAGTCGTGAAGTCTCTTACCTGGGTCGCAAGGAGACCCTGACCGGAAAAGCGAAATTCGGAATTTTCGGCGATGGCAAGGAGCTGCCCCAGCTAGCCATGGCCAAACAATTTAAAGATGGCGATTTTCGCTCCGGTTATTACCGTGATCAGACCTTTATGCTGGCAATCGGGAAAGTGACGGTTCGTCAGTTTTTTGCCCAGCTTTATGCCCATCCCGATGTCGAGGCCGATCCCCATTCCGGCGGCCGGCAGATGAACGCCCACTTCAGTACCCACAGCCTAAATGAGGATGGCTCCTGGAAAAACCTGACGGAACGAAAAAACAGTTCGCCCGATATATCACCCACGGCGGGACAGATGTCGCGGCTGCTGGGGCTGGCACAGGCTTCCAAGGTCTACCGGAACGAGAAAGCGTTACACAACGAGGAACGGTTCGAGAAATTTTCACACAACGGCGATGAAATCGCCTGGGGTACGATCGGTGATGCCAGTACCTCGGAAGGCGTGTTCTGGGAAACCATCAACGCCGCGGGAGTGATGCAGGTGCCAATGGTCGTATCTGTGTGGGACGACGGATTTGGGATTTCGGTTCCGCGGAAATTTCAGACTACAAAATCAAGTATCTCCGAGGCACTTTCCGGGATGCAGCGCACCGAGATTAAAGAGGGTATTGAAATTCTGACGGTAAAAGGGTGGGATTACAACGCGCTAATCGATACCTACGAAACGGCCGCGAATATTGCCCGGAACGATCACGTACCTGTGTTGATTCACGTGCAGGAGGTTACACAGCCGCAGGGGCACTCCACGTCCGGCTCGCACGAGCGGTACAAAAGTGAACAGCGGCTGGAGTGGGAGGAGAAATACTGCTGCATCAGCCAGATGAGGAAGTGGATATTAAAGGAGGGACACGCCAGTGAGAAGGACCTTGATGCTATCGAGCAGGATGCCGAAGCGTATGTAAAGAAGGAACAAAAAGCGGCATGGAAAGCCTTCACCGGCGAAATTGAGGAGGAACAGGCAGAAGCCACGGAAATTATCGACAGGCTCATTGACCAAAGTTCTCACAGCGAGGAGCTGGAGTCGATCAAAAACGAGATGAATGTACCGATGGTAACCATGCGACGGCACGTCATTTCGGGGGTTCGCCGGGCCCTGCGGGTTGTCCGCAACGAACATACGACTGCCCGCCGGCAGCTGCAGGAGTGGCTGGAAAACAGCATGAAGGATAATTATAACCGGTACCACTCTCACCTGTACAGCGAGTCGGAACACTCCCCCCTGAATGTGGATGCTGTGGAACCGATGTATACCGAACATTCCGAGGAGGTGGACGGGCGTATTGTACTTCGGGACAATTTTGACAAACTCTTTGAGCAGTATCCCGAAGTGCTGGTATTCGGGGAAGACAGCGGTAAACTGGGAGATGTAAACAAGGGGCTGGAAGGACTTCAAAAAAAATACGGAAAAATTCGAGTGGCCGACACCGGAATCAGGGAAGCGACCATTCTGGGGCAGGGTATCGGTATGGCGCTGAGAGGTTTGCGACCTATCGTTGAAATCCAGTATCTCGACTACCTGCTGTACTGTTTCCAGGGATTAAGTGACGATCTTGCCACCCTGCACTATCGCAGTGCCGGCCGGCAAAAGGCACCGGTTATTGTACGCACCCGCGGGCACCGTCTTGAAGGCATCTGGCATACCGGATCCCCGATGGGGACAATTATAAACGGAATTCGGGGAATGCACGTCTGTGTGCCCCGCAACCTGACCGACGCCGCCGGCATGTATAACACCCTGCTCCGGGGTGATGATCCCGCCCTTGTTATTGAACCGCTTAACGCCTATCGGTTGAAAGAGAAAATGCCGGAGAATCTCGGAGAATTTACCATTCCGCTTGGCGTACCTGAAGTAGTAAGCGAGGGGGATGATATTACCATAGTTTCCTACGGTTCGACGTGTAATATTTGCGAGTCCGTGCTGCCCGAACTGGAAGAGGCGGGGATCTCCACCGAGCTGATCGATGTGCGAACCCTGCTGCCGTTTGATCGCGAGAAACGGATCATCCGGTCATTGAAAAAAACCAACCGTATACTCTTTGTTGATGAGGATGTTCCGGGAGGGGCAACGGCCTACATGATGCAGAACGTATTACAGGAACAGGACGGGTACTTTTACCTGGACTCCGAACCCACCTGCCTGACCGCACGTGAGCATCGTGCAGCATACGGGTCTGACGGCGATTACTTCTCGAAACCGAATGCGGAGGATATCTTCGAGACGGTTTACGGGATTATGAATGAGGCCAATCCGCGCAGGTACCCGGCCATCTACGAGTAGGCATTCAGCTGCCACATCATTTGACCACTGTGTCAGCTTAGGCGGGGATCTCTCTATCTACGAATGTTGCGCCGGGTAATTTTTCCGCCCCCCTTCGGTGATTCGTTCCCGGTTCAGAAGATCAATTGATCCAGGAATACAAAAACCCACACCACGGGAAGGTAGAAGAACGAGGCGAACATCAGTTTTTTGGCTTTCTCCCTGGTTCGCTCGAAAGCAAAGAGAACCCCGTACCAAAGGAATGCGGCTGCCGCGATGAGACCACCGACCAGGTATACTATTCCGCTGAGATCCGTGGCATACAGGGCCCAGGTGGCGGGCAGCAGGGCAACCAGGCATCCCAAAATTAGAGCCACCGCCTTGGTGCCGTTTTCGTCGTTTGCCGGCAACATGCGGAATCCGGCATTACGGTAGTCATCCTTGCATACCCAGGCGATGGCCATCACGTGTGGAACCTGCCAGAGGAATACGATGGCAAACAGGGCCCACATACCGGCTTCACCTACGTGACCGGTTGCGGCGGCCCATCCGCCTACGGGAGGAAGTGCCCCGGGTACGGCACCGATAAACACGTTCACGGCCGAAACCCGTTTCATCGGGGTATAGGCCCCCAGGTAGATGACGGTGGTGGCAATTGATATCAGGCCAGCCAACAGATTGACCAACACAATCATATAGGCGGAACCTGCAAGAATAAGCAGAATGGAGAAGGCGACACTCTCACCGGGTGAGATCTTGCTCGATGGCACCGGGCGTTTCTGTGTTCTTTTCATCTGTCCGTCTAGGCGCCACTCAAGGAACTGGTTGTGGGCGGCGGTACCGGAGGCGATCAGCCACGTTCCGAGCGCGGCGTGCAGCATCAGAACAAAGTCAACAGAGCTGCCCGATCCCAGCAGGAATCCCACGAGCATACTGGCGAGGACGGTAAAGGTAATACCGGGTTTGGTCAACTCATAGTAGGCGGAAAGCTTCTCAAGATCAAGCCATTTTGAGAGGACCGTTTGAGTGCGTAAATTCATGCAGCAAATCTTTTTTATGATAGACCAAAGTTAGGAAAATATATTCAAAATTGTTACCCGCATCGGAATTATACCGTGCACTATTTTGATATATTGATATACCAAAAATGGAATTGAGAACCCGGTTCAAAGAAGTAATTCGTTCATTATCATACCATCTACAGGACAGCAGATAATACGTAACAGGTTTCAGAAAACAGCCATAACCACGGTGGCCGCTACGATATTCCTGATTTTCGTAGGCGGGCTGGTTCGTGCTGCGGGCGCGGGGCTCGGGTGTCCCGATTGGCCGAAATGTTTCGGTATGTGGATACCCCCCACGGATATTGCCGATCTTCCTCCTGAATTTGCTCCTTCCCAGTTTAATGTATTCAAAACCTGGACGGAATATATCAACCGGCTGATTGGGGCCGTGATCGGTCTGCTGATTACGGCTACATTCCTGCTTTCACTGAAATACCGAAAAACGCAGCCCGAAATATGTTACAGTTCCGCGGCGGCTTTTGTACTGGTTTTTGTGCAGGCCTGGCTCGGCGGGCAGGTCGTAATATCGGGACTCAGTGAGTGGCTTATCACCCTCCACATGGTACTGGCCATGATTATCATGACCCTAATGCTTTACGCGTCATTCAAATCAACAAGCTCCCGGTTTCAGATCCGCATCGACCAATCCACCCGGAGATGGCTGTTGTGGTCTGGTGGGGTGTTACTGCTGCTAACCATGGTTCAGCTGGTACTTGGCACCCAGGTGAGGGAAGCGGTCGATCTCATCAAAAACAGTGCTGAGCCCCCGCCCAGGGATTTCTGGCTGCAACAAGTGGGAGTGCTGGATGAGATACACCGCAGCTTTTCGTGGACTCTTTTTCTTGCGGGGGGCGCCGTGTTATATTTTTCATTCTGGAAAGCCGAATCAGCCTTGATTCAGAAGCTGGGTATTGCGGTATTTGCGCTTATTCTGTTTCAGATACTTATCGGGATTGGACTTTACTATCTGGGTATGCCGCCAGCATACCAGGTATTTCACCTGGTGGGCGTGGCCTTTCTCATTTGTTCGGAGGTGCTGTTGCTGCTGCTCGTACGAAAATCGGATTCCGGGTAGACCGATTTTCTTGCCACTGTAATAATGCTGCGAAACTTGTACGTAACGTCGCTGGTAAGCCGGAATGAATCTCTTCCGTTTCAACCAGGGATAGTTGCCAAAGCAGATGAGGATTCCCAAAGACCTGTCAGAATAACAAAGAGAACGAATTCAAACCCCCGTACAACATCCTGAAAAATGGTCCCGGGCTGACAGGATGTGTTACTGTTCCGCAATAATTATGCAAGATACGTACCTTCGAAGGATAATTTGTGCTAACGGCGCAAAAAATAGAGTCTGTAAGTTGAATGAATTTGTACAAGAGTGAGGCGGAAGATCAGAAACGGTAATCATCCCGGTCTGGCAATAAAAAAGCCGGTTACCCGCAGGTAACCGGCTTTGTGACTAGAGTATTAAGCGTGTTAAAAACCCGGGATTGTATCGGTACGGAACATGGTGTCGAGCATCGATAGTCCCACCAACAGGGCCAGGAAGAGGATCGAGGCCAGAAATAACATGGTGTTGAACTTCTCATCCCAGTATAGATTCATGAAGAACAGGGCTACCAGGCTCGCTTTCATTACGGCCACGATCATTGCCACAATGATCGACCATGGATGGGGCAGTGCCAGGTAATGCACTCCGACCGTTACGATAGTAAGGATAAAAAGTGCGCCTGCTACCGAAAGCAGTATTTTATCGGATGAAATATGATGTCCGCTCATGAGTCTTTAAATCGTTTATCGTTAGAAAAAAATGTCTTAGTCAATGAGGTAGAACAGCGGGAAAAGGAAGATCCAGATGATATCCACAAGGTGCCAGTACAGGCCGGTAATCTCAACGGGGGTATAGTATTCGCTGTTGAAATGACCTTTTGTGGCCCTGATCAGCAACCAGATCATCAGTCCTATGCCCACGACGACGTGAATGCCGTGCAAGCCGGTCATCATATAGTAAAGACTGAAAAAGATATTGGCTTTCGGGTGATCGATTCCCTCATAGGTGTAAAATTCACCGGGGTAGATGCCTATGTGAAACTTGTGGGTATATTCAAAATATTTAATCACCATAAACACGAAAGCCAGTGCCAGGGTGATTGCCAGGTTGATGATGATTCCCTTTTTCTGGTTCAGCTGGGCTGATTTGATGGCCATGGCTACTGTTAAACTGCTGCCGATCAGCACCAGGGTGTTAACCCCGCCCCAAAGTGTGTTCAGCTCTTCGGATGCCAAGGTATACAGTTCGGGGTACCACGCCCGGTAGATAATATAGGCTGCAAACAGCCCCCCGAAAAAGAGTATTTCGGTGACCAGAAAAATCCACATCCCCATCTTGGCAGCGGAAAACTGCTGCTCGCTGTCCACAAAATGGTGTTGAACGTGGGTAGCTGTTGAATGATTCGCCATGTTTCGTTTCTATTTTCTAGGGTGTTCAATCGTTCTTGTTATAAAAATGTCGCTGCACCTACTCTTCAGCCTCTACCTGTTCTGAGTCTGACTGCACTTCCACATCGTGGCCGTGTGCATGCCCGTTGCCGGATTGAATCAGGCCCAGCTGAAAATCTTCCATCGGCTTGTGGTAGTCGTACGGACCGTGAATAACCACCGGAGTGTGCTCAAAATTGTGGGGAGGAGCCGGCGAGGCAATTTGCCACTCCATGGCCCGGCTGCCCCAGGGGTTGGTACCCGCTTTCTTGCCTTTTATAAGCGAGTGAACCAGGTAGACCAGAACCAGTAGGAAGCCCGCTCCGAGAATAAATGC
>JAWVZC010000188.1:0-8158 GCA_033722415.1 Balneolaceae bacterium
GGACTATGTACTCAGTGCCCCTCTTTTTGTGGATGCCAGCGGGGACGGCAACCTTGGGTATTATGCCGGTGCCGATTACAAATGGGGGCGAGAAAGCAGGGATGACTTCAATGAACCGTTGGCACCAGACGAGCCGGACGAAAAAGTAATGGGTAATACCCACTTTTTTACGGCGCGCGATACCGGCAAGCCGATTCCATTCAAGCGTCCGGACTGGGCTGCCGAGTTTGAAACGGAAGAAGATCTGTACAAGAGAGGGCACCACCACCGGGGTCCGGAAGACACAGCCATGAACGGGGGATATTGGTGGATTGAAATTGGTGCTCCCTATCATCCCATTAATGATATGAATGAAGCCCGCCACGAGGGCCTTCGCCAACTTTTGGGCGTCTGGGACCATATCAAAAACAAGGGGGATCACGGTGCAGAAAATTACGGGCTGGAATTCGCCGGCTCCTGGCCCTATAAAAGAGAATCAAGGCGTATTCGAGGCGATTACATTCTGACACAATACGACGTCCAGGATCCCAAACAGCTTGATGACGCCGTTGCGTACGGTGTATGGCATATGGATCTGCACGTTCAAGGGGGTATACTGGCAAGAAACAAAGAACCGGTAATGTGGGGCGATTTTCAGTCGCTTGGCACATTAGTTTACGGGATTCCGCTTCGGTCACTTTACTCGAGATCCGTTAACAATCTTATGATGGCGGGTCGCCCGATAAGCTGTTCTTATCTGGCGTTTGCCTCTACACGGGTGCTCTCGACGGGGTCGATATGCGGAGAAGCTGTGGGCGTGGCCGCGGCACTGGCAAAAAAATATAATACTTCACCGCGCCAGATTGCCAAGGAACATGCAAAAGAGTGCCAGCAGATGATACTGCGGCAGGATGGTCATATTCCCGGTGTTGTCAATCAGGATCCGGATGATCTGGCTCGAAAGGCCACAGCCTCCGGCAGTAGTTCCTCCCCGATGGTCTTCCCGGATGCCGATGATGAACGGGAGCTCAAGATTCCCCATGCACAGTTGTTCCCCGTTTCTGAAGACCGTGTTGACACCATAGAATTGCTTATGCGGTCAGAGCGGAGCAATCCCACTGAAATTCGTCTTGGACTGCGTCACGCGCCCAGTGTATGGGATTTCCGGTCAGAAGATGATCTGGCTGTGGCCCATGCAACAGTACCTGGCAATTTTGACGGATGGGTCCGTTTTGAATTGAATGCACCTGTTGAATCAGATAATCTATATTACGTGTATACCGATAAGCAGGAAGGGGTTTACTGGCAGCTCTTTCGCGACTCTCATGACGAACCATCTCAGACACCAGTCGGTACTACGGCCGCCATACAGCCCGTTAAGCCGCCGCGATCGGAACAGTCACAAGCGTATCGTGAAACGTACTCCCCTACGACGCTGGAGGATCTGCCGGGAACAGGGGAAAATGGTCGTTGGGAACCTTTGACAGGTGGACAAAGTCTCTCTATGAAAGTTACTCCCAAGAGTAAACCATACGGACCTCAAAATGTGATCACGGGCACAAACCGCCCGGACCAGTGGTCCAACATCTGGATTTCAGATCCTACAGAACCGTTGCCGGCCTGGCTCAAACTGGAATGGCCATCCCCGCAACGTTTTAATACCGTACAGCTTACATTTGATACCAATCAGAATTACCGGGTGACTAAGCCCTTGTACCGTTATCCGGAAAGTGTTAGAAAGTATGTTCTGGAGTACAGGCAAAATAACGGCTGGCGGGAATTGCTGCGTGAAAATGATAACTACGTACGCAGACGGGTACATCATTTTGACGCGGTCCAAACGAGTGCATTGCGCGTTCGGGTTCTGGCAACCAACGGTATCGAAGATGCCAGGATTTATGAAATGAGAGTCTATAACGAGGCTTAGTAATTTGTACCTGGAATTCTTCTGTTTTAGAAAAAACTCAGGATAGATTCCAATTAGAATAAAATTGATCGAGACCTTTGCAATACCAAGTAATCATCCTGAACGGAATGAAGAATCTCCTTTTAAACGCCTACAGTCGGGTAAAGGAGATTATTTTGCAAAGGCCTCTCATATAAAAAGTGACAAAATCGAATAGATAAAATATAGAATCATGAAAAGAAACGACTTTCTTAAACAATTTGGTGCAGGCATTTTTGGACTTGCAGGAACAACGGGATGGGCAAAGGAAGAGAAAAATACAGCTTCATACCTATTGGAAGCAGAGCATTTCGCAACCAAAGGGGGGTGGACCCTGGACACCCAGTTCCACGATGAACTTGGATTCTCCTACTTGCTGGCACACGGGCTCGGCCGCCCCGTCGAAAATGCAAGCACGACCATCACCCTTCCAACCGAGGGGACATACCATGTTTGGGTACGCACCAAGGATTGGGTGCCGGGAAACTGGGATGCTCCCGGTCGTTTCAAACTTCACATCAACAGTACCCCCATTGAAAAAGTATTTGGAACCGTGCCGGGCTGGGGATGGAGGTCGGCAGGGCAGGTGGAGGTAACAAGCCGGCAGGTGTTGGTAGAGCTGGAGGATTTGACCGGCTTTGACGGTCGCTGCGACGCTATTTACTTTTCCCGGGATCCCAATGACATGCCGCCCAACGAGGGGGAAACGCTGCAACAGTGGCGGCGCGAAAAACATGGCCTGTCCGAATCGCCACAAAAAGAACTGGAGTTTGACCTGGTAATCGCCGGTGGGGGCATTGCCGGGTGTGCGGCAGCCCTGGCGGCAGATTCGATGGGACGGAAAGTGGCTCTTATCCAGGATCGGCCGGTACTAGGCGGGAATGCCTCCTCGGAAATTCGGGTCCATACACTCGGTTTAAAGGGCAAACGGGATGACATACTCAGCAAGCTAGACACCCCTCATTATGATAACGGATCGCCGGAAGCCAAAAAGGCGGAAGAAAAACGTCACCGGAATATGGAGGCGGCGGAAAATGTCAACCTGTTTCTAGGCCACAGCGTTTATGACGTTCATGCAGAAGGTAATAAAATCAGATCGGTAGATGCCATTGAACTGGAAACGGGCATCCGGCGACGGTTTTCTGCACCTGTTTTTATTGATGCAACAGGCGATGGCTGGATCGGGTACTGGGCCGGCGCCGATTATCGCTACGGCCGCGAGTCTCGTCACGAGTTCGGGGAAGGATGGGACCAGTACGGCGAGCTGTGGAGCCCGGAGGAACCCGATAACCGCGTAATGGGCTCGAGTGTACTCTGGCGTAGCAAGGAGATGGATCAGCCGGTTAAATTCCCGGATGTTCCGTGGGCCATGCCTGTAGCCAAAAATCACAAGGCTACTTCCGGGGAATGGTACTGGGAATACAGCGATAATAACGTACACCAGATCGAGGATGCAGAAGATGTTCGCGATCACATGCTTCGCGCCATTTATGGATCATTTGCCAATGCCAAGAAGGAGCCCAAAAATGCACGTCTCGATCTTGAATGGGTGTCGCACCTGGTGGGTAAGCGGGAATCCCGCCGACTGATGGGAGAATATATTTATACGATGAACGACGCTGTCGAATCCCGCAAATTTCCCGATACGGTGGTTACGGAAAAACGTGAAGTAGATGTTCACTTCCAGCGAAAGTTACGTGGGTTCCCGGTCGACTTTATTGCCAAGGCGATGTTCCTGAAACCCAAGGGAGAGCATTACTACCTGCCGTTTCGCACGCTTTACAGTAAGGATATCGACAACTTAATGATGGCAGGACGCTGTTTCAGTTGCTCACATATCGGTCTGGGTGGCCCACGGGTGATGAATACCTGCGGTCAGATGGGAGTCGCGGTCGGTTTCGCCGCTCATTTATGTCTGAAGCATAACACAACCCCCCGCGGTGTGGGCAAAAATAACATCTCCGAGCTGCGCAATCTTTGCGGATACGAAGAGGACAAGTCCTGACAGCCAACCAGCTACACCGGGTGGTAAGTATGAGACATTTTGTGAATCTGGCGCTGGTACCCTTTTTCATAACGCTGGTAGTTACGGGACTTATGCGATTTCTGCTGCCATTTTCTCTTATTACCACTCGCATACACATTATCTCAGGGTTTGCGGTGTTGGTGCTGGTTGGTCTGCACCTGGTTTCGAGAACAGCCTATTTCAAGTCAATTATGAGATCAGTGGGTAATTCAGACAGGCGGGCGAAACGGGTACCTAAAAAAACGCTTTTTGGGGTAGCAGGTTTATGGATTTTATTGCTGACTACCAGTTTATGGGGGTTACCTCCGGCATCACAAGTAATCGATGCGAGTTATGAGTCACGGCACCGGACCACTATTTTTCGTTCCGATCCCCAGACCGTGTATAAACCGGTCAATGATGGAATGCGTCTGAAACGGGTTACGGATAGTGATGCAAGCCTGCTTGTACAGCTGGACTGGAGTACCACCTTTCTTGAAAACTACGGGCAAGGCAGGGGTCCGTTTTCTGATTCCCGTCCCCAGATCGCAATATGGGCGGAAAGCGAAACAGGAACGCTTATTGAAACGCTTTACCTTTCAGAAACTTCCGCATTTAGTGAGACTTTCGAGTGGGCCGGTCACCAGCAGCGCCGTGTCGATATCCTGCCAGTCTGGAGAAACAGATTTACCCTGACCACGGGTATTGCCCCAGATGGCGAGCAGGCTACCTATTTTTCGGGAGCCACCCCAGAGCACAGCTTTTCGGTACACAATTACCTGAAAACCGACAGCAACCCGTTCTATTTGTATATCGAGATTAACGCCCCGGGAGATCCCAACGATTACTTTAATTCCAACCAGGCGCCTGATCAGCCAGGCTATACCAAACCGGGTATCGGGCAGCCTTCCGTACTTTATGGGGCTTATGTAGAAAATACCGAAGAAAAACAGTACCAGCTGCTTGATCTGGTCGGGCATGGTGGGGGCAGCACCAGTGACGGGAATATTCATTATGATCTTGCCCAGCTGACAACAGCCAAAGAGCTCGTCGAAAAGATACTTGTCCGCGTCAAACGGGTCGAGCCAGAGCAGGAATCCGATAGCCTCCAAACCGGTCCCTAAACTATGAACAACAGGAAAAACGTATTGCAGATCAAGAAGGTACGACCCGCCGTTTGGGGGCCGGTAGCAGGCCCCGGACACGATTGCAGGTCTGTATGTTACGGCAGGGGTCTTGCGGGTCTTCTTATTATTGTTGGGCTTGTAACAATCTCCTGCAGCAATCGATCGGCCTCCCAGCACCTGGAAGGCACCACCATGGGGACATTTTACACCGTAAGCTATCGGGCGGATATTTCTCCTCATGAGCTCAAATCAGTACTGAATAAACACCTGTCAGAAATTGAAGTTCAGCTGTCAAACTGGGATAACGACAGCTGGATCAGTCGATTTAATCACAGCCAGAACACCGATTTTGTTCCCATACCGATGCATGCCTACCGGGTTGTAAAAAATACTCTTGATATGGCCGTCCAAACGAATCGAGCACTTGATCCAACCCTCGGGAGTCTCATCAACCTTTGGGGTTTTGGTCCGGTGAAAACGGATCACCCACCAGATACGCAGACAATCCGGGAAGCGCTCGAAGCTACGGGACCGGAAAAGATAGTACTAAAGGATGAACCTGAACGCATTGCCAAACTCGATCCCGGTCTGCAGCTGAATGTTTCTTCGGTGGCCAAAGGATATGCTGCTGATCTGCTGGCCCGGGCGCTTAATCAGCAAGGAGTTACCGACTATCTTGTCAATATCGGCGGTGAAATGCGCGTGAGTGGTCATCCTGATGGTGGCCCTTCCTGGAAGGTGGCGATACAAAAGCCCGAACCTGGTTCCAGAGACGGCCAGGCCCACGTAACGATTCAGCTAAGTAAAGGGGGGCTTGCAACCAGCGGGGATTATCGCCGCTTCCTTGACATTGACGGGCAGCGCTATCCACACATCCTGGATCCCGAGACGGGCCGGCCTGTACAGACCGATCTCGCCAGCGCCACCATTATTGCTCCAACGTCTATGCAGGCCGATGGCCTTGCAACGGCCTGCCTGGTACTGGGCTTGCAAAAAGCGCAAGAGCTGATCGCCGGGATACCTGGCACAAAAGGGCTATTTATTCAACGAATTGAAAAAAATCAGTTCCGGACGGTTATCACCGCCGGATGGTCGACTGAGAAATCGTGAGGTAAGCTGCAAAAGTGGGGGGAATCAAATTTTTACCCTGTGGTAAAGTTCGATTAGAATATTTGAAAACCTAAATCAAAAAGGAAATGCTATGAAGAAGTTCTTATATCAGCGGTGGTCGTTATTGGTTGTCTACATGGCATTGCTATTTGTTTTTATGGCATGCAGCCATGATCCGGATATACGTGTCACGGAAACGGATGATACTGTGGTCATCAACACCGAGAATTACACGGTGGAGATCGAAAAAGAAGGATTCAGGTACAGATTTAAACGACCGGGTGGAAGCCCCATCGCAGAGGCACATCCTGTGGCAGGTCTGCAGATGAGCAGATCTGGTGATCCACTTTCCAATATTCAATCCACAAAACTGATTGGCAATTCGAATGATCAGGTTAGTCTTCTGGTAAACACGTCAGGGGGGGTGGAGGCGGTGGTTAAGCTCTGGACTCATCCTCACTCGATAAAATTACAGGTCAGTCCCAAGGAGGAGGGAAGCTACAACGTTACAGCACGTACGAGTGGGCTTAGTCCGTCATTTGGACTGGGAGATCACGCCGCATTCGGGGGAGGTGAGTGGGATCGCGGTGTGAGGGCGAGCACCGATCTTACGGGTATCGAGATGGACCCGATGAGAGGATACCGCATGATCAGTAATTTTGTCGTCTTCCCGAAGCAGGGATTTGCCGAAGTCAATATTGAACCCGGTGATAAAATTGTTCGATTAAATGAAGAAGAAAATGTGCAGGGCTCAAGGAATGTAGACGCGATGCCGGCCATGTACTACTTTATTGGTTCTCCCAAAGTGATCTACCAATCATTCCTTGAGGTTCGCAACAATGAAGGTTACCCGGTTTACAAACCTAAATATGAGTGGTTTGGTGTTGGCTGGGAGGCATTCGGTGCACTGGCGTGGAATACGAATAGTGAGACCGTTACCCAGAATATCAACGAGTATCTTGACCGCGGCTTCCCTCTTGAGTGGATGGTGGTCGGGTCGGGTTTTTGGCCCAGGGCCAGTGGCGAGATGGATGAGCACGGCACACCCTATAACGCTGAAACTGAATCTGAAGAAGCCAAGAAGCTGCTGGCAACTACAAGTTTCGGCATGTGGGATGAGCAGCTATATCCCAATCCCAAAGAGATGATAGAGAGTTTCCACAACCAGGGATTGAAATTTACTATTGGCCTTAGAACCGGCTTTATACCTGGCGGCCCCTTTACCAGCGAGGGACTGGAAAATGATTATTTTATCAAAGATGAGGCGGGGAATCCAAAACTGTTCAGTGTGGGTTTCCCAGAACCGGAAGTGTATATCGTTGATGCAGAAAATCCCGATGCGGTTACCTGGTATGTCAATTTATGCCAGAAATGGGAAGATTACGGCGTGGACGGTTACAAGGAAGACCTGTTCGGGTACCCGCAAACTCTTCCTGATGATTTTGTAAACCCGATCAACGAGGCCCTGATGGATAAAGGGGTATACGTGATGGGCCGCAACAACTATCTCGGTTCGCCGGTCGATATCCACCGTTATAATGATTTTAACTACAATCAACCGCAAGACAGGGGACCGATAAACGGCCTGGCGTATGCCTACTCCGGGTTTCCCTATGTATATCCCGATATCGTGGGGGGCACAGGTTTGGCAACCGGTCGTTTTGGGGAGGAGCCAGAAGAAAAACTCCGAATCTACCTGATGAGATATGCCCAGTATGCGGCCTTGAATCCCTCCATGTCATTTGGATATGGACCGTGGAATTTTGATTACGAAACTTCCCAAATATCGCTGCAGGCGGCAATGCTTCATGACCGACTGCAGCCATACATATACAGCAATGCGGTAAAGGCTTACCATACCGGATTTCCGTATCCGATGATCCCGCTGCCGCTGGCTTATCCGGAGGATGAAAATGTATATGGGCTGGCCGATACCACCCGGCGAAGCTACCAATGGCTGATCGGGGAATCTCTGCTCGCCACGCCACTCTA
>JAWVZC010000189.1:0-8112 GCA_033722415.1 Balneolaceae bacterium
CCGCGGTTTCACGACCCGAAACCCTCCGGCAGCGCTTCACGCCTTCGCGACGGTCGCTCTGGCCACCGGTCGGCGATCCGGTCGCCTTCGCCGCTCGTGTGGCCAACGAAGCCAAAACAAAACTCCTGGTGCTGACCCACTTCTCGGCACGCTACACGAACCAGTATGTACTGCTCAGGGAGGCACGCGATGATTTCTTCCCAACCTGGGTCGCGACCGAACTGCGCCCCATTTTCACCGATCCCGCGCATGAGAAGGGCATCATTCAGCCGAAGGTCTATCTCAAGGAGATCAACAACAAGGGCGGCAAAAACAATAAAAATCGGTCCAACAATAAAAATCGCGGAAACAACAAGCGAAAGAAAAAGAAACGATTCCGAAAACGTAAGAGTTCTAAAAGCAATCGTTCACGATCAAGCAGTAAATCTTCAAGCAAACGAACTCGAAAAAGTCGGAGCAGCAGTTCCAGCTCAGGTTCCGGATCCCGCAACTACAATAAAAATAACAACGGCGGGAACGATAACAAGCGGAAACCTAAGCAGATAACACCACGCACTCCGTTTGACGATTTCGACCGTTTCTAAATACCAGGCATTGTAAGTGAGCAATTCCAGCAAAGGGGATACGGCCGTCGACAGGGACCTGCTTCGGCGGCTTTATTCTTTTATTGAACCATACAGATGGTACGTCCTCCTGGGTATAGGGTTGACGTTAACCGCGTCGTTTCTTGGCACGGTACGTCCAAAGCTTACCCAAATAGCAGTCGACGATTACATCCGATTGAACGATCTTGAGGGATTGCTGTGGATTATATTTCTGCTATGTCTAGCCCTGGTCGGGGAGTTCATTATCCTGGTCGCCAACACCTACCTGACGCGATGGTTCGGTCAGGGAACCCTGTACAGCCTGCGTAATGCGGTGTTTGGAAAAATACAGTCGCTGCACGTCCAGTTTTTCGACAAGAATCCCATCGGCCGACTGATCACCCGCACCACCAGCGATATCGAGGCGCTCAGCGAACTGTTGAGTGACGGGGTGGTGAACATGATCGGGGATCTCTTCCGGATCTTTTTTATTCTCTATTTTATGTTCAGCATGAGCTGGGAGCTGACGCTTGTAGCCATTTCCGTACTGCCGATCCTATTCTACGTGACGTTCTGGTTCAAGGCGAAAGTCCGGGTGGCCTTTCTTAATGTTCGCGACCAGGTAGCCCGCCTGAACTCATTTGTGCAGGAGCACATAAACGGCATGGATATCGTTCAACTCTTCAACAAGGAGAAACGTGAGCGCAAGCGGTACCGCGCCATCAATGAGGAACACCGCGATGCCCATATCGACACGATCTTCTACTACGCCATCTTTTGGCCGACCATAGAGGTGCTCTCCAGCTTGGCACTGGCACTGGTGATCTGGTACGGCGGAGGGCGTGCTCTCTTGGGAGAGGTAACATTCGGTATTCTGCTGGCCTTTGTGCAGTATGTGCGGCAGTTTTTCCGGCCGATCCAGGGCATTTCCGAAAAGTTCAACACCCTCCAATCGGCGCTGGCCTCCTCGGAGCGAATCTTTAATGTGCTCGACACCAGGAATGAGATTCCGGATCCCGGGAATCCCAAAACCATTGAGAATCCGAGGGGACACATTGCTTTCGATCACGTCTGGTTCAGTTACAACAAGGATGAGCAGGTACTGAAAGATGTCTCCTTTTCAGCGGAACCCGGTCAAACGGTGGCGATCGTCGGGGCTACGGGGGCCGGTAAAACAACGATAATCAACCTGCTGATGCGATTTTACGACATCAACCGGGGGGAGATACGGCTCGATGGAGTGGACATCCGGGACCTCAAGCTGAAAGATCTGCGTTCGCATTTTGGCATGGTACTGCAGGATAACACCCTGTTTTCCGGCACTATCATGGAGAATATCACCCTGGGCAACCCCGATATCAGTGAAGAACACGTAGTGGAGGCTTCCCGGCGGGTACAGGCGCACAAGTTTATTAAGAATCTTCCCGGAACTTACCGGTATGAACTGAATGAACGCGGCGGATCCCTTTCGATGGGGCAGCGCCAGCTGATCTGTTTTGTACGTGCCATGGTATATGACCCGCGCATCCTGATTCTCGATGAAGCCACTTCGAGCGTGGATTCCGAGACGGAAGCGCTGGTCAACGAGGCCTGCGACCGTATGATGAAGGGGCGAACTTCCATCGTCATTGCCCACCGGCTTTCGACAATCCAGGGAGCCGACAAGATACTGGTGATGCACAAAGGCGAGATCAGAGAGACAGGCACCCATTCAGAACTGCTGGAAAAAAGTGACGGAATTTACCGGAAGTTGTATGAGCTGCAGTACAAGGATCAGCTTTTACCCGAGAAAGAACCGCAGGCTGCCAAATAGCAGATGACAGGTTCATGTGGTGGAAATCTATCCGTACTCATTCGAAAAAGAAAAACGCCGACTGATCAGGCCGGCGTTTTGATTAATAAATTGAATACTGTTGATGATTATGTACCGTATATGGTTGAATAACCGGTCGACTATAACCAATTCAACCTAAAGCATGAATCCCGGCTGAATAAGTAGGTTTCGTACTTATTCATCGATGATCCGGCAGTAATCTCCAAAATAGTTTCTGTTATTACAAGTTAGAATGGATTAATGTGGTTCAGTAACTTGCCACGACAAGATGGGATGCATGTTACTTATATGCAGAATCTTCGGGCACCTTGGATAGTGGCCGAAAATTTAACAGCTCGTCATAAAGGGTACGGCTACGAACGTCGAGATTTGTCATGGACAGAATTTCCCCGATTTATTGAACTTTGAATCATGTTTGGAATTTTACAGGATATAAAGGACAAATTTTACGACGAATTATTACATTGCTATTTTTAAAAAACAAATAGGAGTGAGGGGAGGATTCCCGGACTACAGGATCTCACCAGCCGGATAGGGCGGCCGGCCGACTGCCGGAAAATCGGATAATACGGAAGGACATCATATGAAATTCAGGACAGAATATGGTGAATTCACACGGTACACAATCAGAATCGCTTCCCAATATCACCCGGATTGATCACGCCCATACCCACGGGTGGCAGGTGCGGGTGCAGTACGACGGGGAGGTACACGGTCGTTTTTTTGGGGATAAAAAACATGGGGGCAAACTGCAGGCGCTGGAAGAAGCCCGGGCGAACCGAAACAGGATACGGGAAGAACTGGATGAGAAGTCGTCCACCAAACCTGATGAGTATGAAACCCGGTTTCTCTACCAGGATCCCCGCAACAACTCCACCTGGGTGGTGGGAGTGTACCGGACCCTCAAAAAAATGAGATCCGGGAATCGGTATCCCTACTATGAGACGACCGTTCATGTTGAAAAGGGAAGGGCCGTTACCCGAGCCCGCAGCGTTCAGGAACACGGGGAGACAGATGCATTTCTGCAGGTCTGCCGGATCCGCAGGGACCATATGCGGGAGATTTACGGTAGTCGTTTTGACGAAAAAAATTTGACAACCAGGTGGCACGGCATATAAAAGAGCTGGCATCCGATTTACCTGCCTGACAGTGCAGGCAGGAGCAAACCGGATTTAACCGTGTGTACCTAAAATAGCACTGAATTACCACCAAAGGCATGTGTCAGGCAAGCCGGCGCGAACGGAAATCCTTACAATGTTATGAGACTTAAGTGGCACCAGTTGACAGCAGGAGCATGAGAAAACCGTTAACGATCTGTAAGAATTATATCTGGCTATGAGCAACTCGCATACGAACCTGTGCCGGGAACAGACCCAGGAATTGATCAACGAAAAACAGCTGACCCGTACCCAGGAGCGGCTGTGAATCGGCCGGATGCTGTGCGGCGAGTCGATCTATCCCAAACTGAAACCGTTCTTTGGCCCGTTAGTCATCAAGCGGGACGAACGCGGCCGGGCCGTGGAGGCCAATTTCATCAAGATCAGCAAAAAGAAGGTGGATGAGGTGTTTGCCCAGCATAAAAAGCGGGTTAAAGATCGGGTGGGGTAATTCGTTAAGCTTTTGTTTGGGTATTTTTTTGAGACGGGCTGTTCCAAACAGTATTGCACACTCCATTTATTAATTTCGAATAATAATCCACAACTCTTGCAGGAATATGTTATATATAATTCCTGTGCAGTGACTGTTCAGTGGATTGTAACTAAATTAAAGATGGGTAATTTTTAAAAAAGACCCCCTGCCTGGATCAATAGGAACAGGGGGTGACAATTCATCAAGAGAGACGCTATGTTGGATAGCGTCTCTCAATATAATGAGATAATTTTATCTTTTTCTATTTTATTTAGGATTCTTCTGCAATATTCCCCTAATCTTTGGTGGTAAAATAGAATAATTATACTGCCCAAATTTTTTACACGCTTTTCCATCGCTCCAGCCTACCGGGAAGTAGAATTGGTCTGCACCTGGTCTTTTGCTTTCAACCATAAAAGACCTACTACACTGATAGTGTTGGGCTACATCCGGTAAAATATGTGGATTCTCCTTGGCCATCTCTCGAATATTTTCCCGAGCCTTACGGCAACTGGTTTCGACCGGTGAATAGTATTGTAGGTACTAAACCGCTTATTGCTTTTCTCAATCAATCCGGCTAGTACCCTGATATTCCAAGGTTTTATTACTCCATAAATATTATTTTATCAGGTACTTAACATTAGTAATTTTAAAATGGGAGGGGATATGAAGAAGTGTCAATTCTTGAAATATGGTTTGTTTCTGTGGCTAGGAATTAGTCTCATCGCATGCGAATATAATTCTTTAGTGACTGATTCCAGCAATACTGAATCCACTATTGAATCAGAGACCGGGAAGGTATATGGGCGTCACAGTGGTAAAGTTGCAACACCTTTTAAGGCTGATTTTTTTACCGTGCTAAATGAAGAAGAAGTTGCGGCAAATCCGAACGCATGTGATACGCCCCCGTTTACTGCTTACAATGTGCAGGAAGGTTCTGGTGAGGCAACTCATCTGGGGAAATTCACCGTACTCATAACTTTTTGTGGTGATATTTCAGAACTATTGCCCGGTGATGACAGCCCGGGAGTCTTAGAGCCGGGAGAAACGATACCTTACAATAATGGTATGGGCAGTTTTGTAGCCTCAAACGGCGATAAGCTTTTCTTTACTATTTCCGGGGAAGTGCTACCAAGTGATCATCCTGATTACAATTTCGAATTCCGGGATCCATTTACTTTTACTGGTGGTACCGGTCGGTTTTCAGGGGCTAATGGTCATGGAATAACTGATAGTTTTGTTGAGTTGTCAACCGATAGGACCGATCACATATGGACTGGTACCCTCATTTTGGCTCCGGGATATTAACGTATCCTCTGGGCTTCTCCAATTAGCAATTGGTTCATCCGCGAGTTAAAGGTAGCTGGTTGTTAAGGGCAGGATATAACTAATTGACAGTCTGAGATTTGAAAATGAGAAACTGATAGAACAGGTCCGGCAGATCAAAAATAAGATTGCAAGTTATACCACTATCAACGGCCAGTTGTAATTGTTACCGAGTTCACTGTCAGCTTCCCTGAACTTCGCCCGGTTTAAATTTGGAAAATCTCTTAATTGAACCCCACCTCATAATTCACACAGCCATAAGTAGAGAATCGGGCGTTATCTGATGTTGTTCAATGTACTCATTCGGGGTCAAATCTTCGAGTGAGCTGTGAGGGCGGAAGCGGTTATATTCGGTCCTCCAGGTCTCAATCTTTTGGCGGGCATCTTCCAGCGACAGGAACCAATGCAGGTTCAAACATTCATCCCGGAAGCTACCATTAAAAGATTCGATATACGGATTGTCGGTGGGTTTTCCAGGCCTTGAGAAGTCCAGGGTCACCCCGTTGCGGTAGGCCCAGTGGTCGAGGGCTTTGGAGATAAACTCACTGCCATTGTCGACCTGGATCCGTTGGGGTGGCCGGCCAATCTGATTGGCAATCCATTGCATGATCCCGGTCACGTCGGCGCCTTTGATCGAGCAGTCGGCATGAATGGCCAGGCATTTCCGACTAAAATTATCGACTACAGTTAATGCCCGAAACCGGCGCCCTTCGAAGAGTTGATCGGCCACAAAATCCATGTTCCATAGCTGGTGGGGCCCGCTGAGGGCGGGGCGATCCAGCCGGTGCGCTCCGGCCCGGCTTCTTCTGGGACGCTTGCTACGCAAATTTAGCCCCTCGAGCTTGTAGAGCCGGTATACGCGTTTGTGATTGACCTGCCAGCCCTCGCGACGAAGCAGCACGTAGATGCGCCAGAACCCGTAGCACACCCGCGCCAGGGCAATCTCGCGGATGCGGGCCCGAAAGGGGTTCGTGGCATCGCTCAACCGGCTTGTAGCGAAACGTGGAACGGGCCAGGGGGGTCACCTGCGCGGCACGGCGCCCGGAGACCCGGTACTGCCCGACCAGCCACAGGGCCAGCTTGCGGCGGCGGCCCGGCCTTATAGCTTTTTTTGAGCACCTCCTGGAGCATATGCTTGTCCAGCGACAGGTCGGCGACCAGTTTCTTCAGCCGCGCGTTCTCCTCCTCCAGCTAGCGCAGGCGGCGCAGCTCGGAAGTCCCGAGCCCGCCGAACTTTTTCTTCCACCCTGCAAGGTCGCCTCGCTGATCCTCATCTTGCGGCAGACTTCTTCCACGGTGGTTCCGGTCTCGGCCTGATGCAAAGCAAAGACGATCTGGGACTCGGTATATTTTGATTTTTTCATGGCAATTATGATTTGTTGTAAGGTAGCATAATTGCCCGAAACCTTTAGTTTAGAATGGGCCAGTTTTTAGGAAGGAGGTCAAATTTCTATCATGAAAAAATTACGATTCAGCAAATCCCAAATCATCTCTATCCTTAACAAACAGGAGCAGGGACTAAAGGTCCGAGACATCTGTCGCGAGCATGGCATCAGGGATGCAACCTTCTACAACTGGAAAGCCAAGTATGGCGGACTAAGCGTCAGCGAGTTGGCTCGCATCAAAGAGCTCGAAGCCGAAAATTCCAGACTTAAGCGCATGTATGCAGACTTGACCCTGGTCCATCATGCCCTCAAAGATGCTGTCGAAAAAAGCTGTAAACCCTGAACGTAGGCGGGAGATGGTTACCTAAATGCGCGCCCAGCATAAGGTAAGCATTCGTCAGGGTTGTAAAGCAGTATCGCTCCCACGAAGTACTTATAGTTTTCAGAAAAAGCCGAAGGATGATCAACCCATTATTAACAAGCTTCTGGCCTTGACCGGCAAGCATCCGGCTACTGGCTTTTGGTAGTGTTATCACCGCCTGCGGGCGAAGCAGCAGTTGTTCCAGCCCGAAAGTCCTAACCAAGTGTGGAGCCTGGATTTTATGTATGACAGTCTTTGGGGTGGGCGCACGTTCCGTATGCTGAATGTAATCGATGACTACAACCATTAGGTCCTCCCGGTCGAGACCGACACCTCACTGCCAGCTCAGCGTGTCATTCGCGTGCTGGAAAACCTTAAAGAGTCACGTGGGCTCCCGGAGATGATTCCGGTAGATAACGGGCCCGAGTTTATCTCTCGAAAACTAGATATTTGCTGCAAGGATCATAATCTAACGTTGGCTTTTATCCAGCCAAGCAACCCAACACAAAACGCCTACGTCGAACGGTTTAATGGTAGCATACGATCTGAGCTGCTCAACGCTTATATATTCAAAACCTGAGCGAAGTACGAGAGAAAACCCAGCAATGGAAATACGATTATAACCACATCCGACACCACAAATCGCTGGGGTATAAAACACCTGTAGAACTACTACCTTAACTGAAATCCTCTACTTTTGAATGGTCCGAAGAATGGGTAATCTGACAGAGCAGCTTGAAGATTGGATAACTGGCCGCCGGTATTTGAATATTGACGATTTGAAGAGCTTTCAGCTGTAAGAATCAGCTATGGCCTCTTAACTTTTACAGAAAAAACTTGCACAAGTAAACAACCCGTCTGATAACATACCTTCATTCAAATTCAATTTTATGTTTAAGATAAAATAGGGTTGTTCGGTAAATTTATATAATATTAAGAGGGAGTAAAACAAAAAGGGACAAAATATGTGTGATGGGATTTAGATCGGATAGC
>JAWVZC010000190.1:0-8102 GCA_033722415.1 Balneolaceae bacterium
AGTTAGTTTTAACGGTGGTTGCAAACCAATGACGAGGTAATATTTTGAACAAGGAGTCCAAAACCTTTACGCCCTATATTACCGCTGAGGACGATCTGCCGCAGATAACCATAAAAGCCGTGGTCCTCGGAATTCTGCTCTCGGCCATACTGGCCGGGGCAAACGCCTACCTTGGATTGAAGGTAGGCATGACGGTATCAGCCTCGATACCGGCCGCGGTGATATCAATGGCAGTGCTCAGGATGTTCAGAGAATCCAATATCCTGGAGAACAACATCGTGCAGACGGCGGCATCAGCCGGGGAATCACTGGCCGCCGGCGTTATTTTTACCCTGCCGGCCCTTATCCTACTGCAGTACTGGATGGACTTCCCTTTCCTCGATACGATGGCGATTGCCCTGTTCGGCGGTGTGCTCGGGGTCTTGTTCACCATCCCACTGCGACGCGCACTCATCATTGAGCAGGGGCTTACCTTTCCCGAAGGGGTGGCCACCGGCGAGGTGCTGAAAGCGGGGACCGAAGGGGGAAAAGGGATCACGTATATAATCTGGGCCGGCCTGTTCGGCGGGTTATACAAGCTCGGCCAAACGGGCCTAAAACTCTTTTCAGGATCGTTGAGTGGCTCCGTAACGGCGGGGCGGTCGATTTTCGGAGTCGGCACCGAGTTGTCGGTAGCCCTGCTTGGCGTGGGGTATATTGTGGGATTGAACATTGCCGTGCTTGTTTTTACCGGCGGACTGATCTCCTGGCTGTTCGGAATTCCGATCTACACCGCCTTTGCGGATCCCCGGGTTCTTTCGGAGGTAGTGGGAACCCGATCCGGGTACGATGCCGCACTGCAGGTCTGGAGCCGGAAAATACGCTACATGGGCGTTGGCGCCATGGTGGTAGGAGGAATTTGGGCCCTGATTTCCCTGGCTAAACCCCTGGTCGACGGCATCAAATCATCCTGGGAGGCCGTCAGGAAAGTACGAGCCGGGGAGGGAGCCGATATCCCGCGCACCGAACGCGATATGCCGATCAACTTCGTGCTCTGGGGGATTGCAGGGTTGTCGGTCCCGATTTTTATCGTTTTCACGCAGGTGATCGATACCACGCATCTGCCGGTCAGCAGCGGACTCTACTGGTCGACGATGGGGATAGGAGCGCTCTTTTCTCTTATCGCCGGTTTTCTGTTTGCTTCGGTCGCCGGCTATATGGCCGGCCTTGTGGGATCATCCAATAACCCGATCTCGGGGGTGACCATCGCAACCATCCTGGCCACTGCCCTCATCCTACTTGCCCTGCTGGGGTCGCAACTCGAATTTGGCGTAGACTCCAAACGTGCCGGTGCCGCAGCCGCAGCAGCTATTGTCGTTGGTGCGATGGTAGCCTGCGCCGCCGCCATCGCCGGTGACAATATGCAGGACCTTAAGGCCGGCCAACTCGTAGGGGCTACCCCGTACAAACAGCAGATTATGCAGATTGTGGGAGTTGTGGCTTCGGCCCTGGTTATCGCCCCGATATTGAGCCTGCTTTATAATGCCTACGGCCTGGGTGGGGTTTTCCCCCGGGAGGGGATGAATCCCGAAGAGATGCTCAGCGCCCCGCAGGCCACACTGATGCAGTCGGTAGCGGAGGGGGTATTTGCCCAAAACCTGGAGTGGACGATGATAATCATCGGGTGTGTGATCGCCGTTGCCATTATACTTTTCGATAAATTTCTGGAGGCTCGGGATTCGGAATTTCGCGCCCCTGTCCTGGCTGTGGCTGTCGGTATCTACCTGCCGCTGGAATTGACGGTACCGATCTTTATCGGGGGCATGATCGCCTGGTACTCGGCCAGGCGCCTTGCGGTCCGGGCAGAAGCGGAAGGAGACGATCCGGAGAAGGCAAAAGAACTGGGAGAGCGGCGCGGGCTGCTCTTTTCATCCGGTCTGATAACCGGGGAGGCACTGATCGGAATCGTTCTGGCTATTCCGTTTGCTCTGCAAGAAAGTACTGATGCCCTGCGTATCGTACCGGTGGATTTCGGGCCCGTGGCCCACTGGCTGGGAGCGTTAGCCGCTGTCTGCTTTATCGTCTGGCTTTACCGTGTGGTATTGAGGCGCTGATTCACTCTGCTTTAGTCCCCGGTCTCCTCCCCGCGATTTATCTCAATCACATTGATGGTGATATCGATCTGGGAGGCAGCCCCGTACTGGTCGGTCGCAACCACCTGGAAACGATTTTCCCCGACCTGTCGTGCGGTCGGTGTCCAGGTAAAGCGCCCGTTCTTTTCGTTCACGGTGGCCCCTTCAGGCAGATCCACCCCGATATAGCGGATAAGCCGCTGGTTGTTGCCGTCCGGATCTGTTGCGTTGATCGGCAGGGTAAATGATTCACCCATCGGGATTGTAATCTGGCGGATAGGGCTGAACCGCGGGGGGGCATTGAAGGATCGAACATCCACGGTAAAACTGGTGCTGTCGGTCTGACCGTCGGCGGCGGTGGCTACAATCTTAAACTGGTGACGTCCCATGTCGCCCGACTGCGGCTGCCAGTAGAACCCGTTTCCGCGAATTTTTGCATTGGTAATGTTGGACTGGTAGGCAAACTGGACCTGCTCGACCGGGAAATTTCCCTCGAGTTCAATCGGCAGCAATACCGGCTTGGGATACGGGATCGTAACATCCTGGATCGGATTAAGGGTCAACTTGTCCGAAATCGCCCCGCGCGGTGTCCTCTTTTCGGTGTCCGCTCCTGCTCCGGTGGTTACACGGCTGATCTGGTTGTATTCACAGAGCCAAAGCTGGTTCTGGGTTACGGTAAAGAAATTACCCGCATCCCGGTCCTGCTTCCACAGCCTCGGGGAACGGTTCCGGAAGGAGGTCCATAATCGGTTCGACGTTCCCTTGATGATCAGCCAGTCGTTCCACGATTCGATCTTTTGCACCGGTTCGCTGATGCTGCCGATCACCGCCAGATTGCCGCTTCCGTCTATTTCATAGATTCGACCGGAGGAATCGGACCCGAGCAGGGTTTCGCCGATCATAAATATCCGGTCAAGCGGTTCGCGCAGTTCAACCGTACCACTTCGCGAAACCTGTTCGTCCTCCTCGTTTTCACGGTATATGAGCAGACTGCCTCCGTCTGTCAAAACAAAAAGCTGACTGGTAGCAGCTTCAAGGTCCGTGACCGCCTGGTTTTTCAAATGAGATGCTGAAATATAAGTAACGGTAGAATCCACCGATTCCGGGGAACTCAGATCCAGCCGACCAAGTCCTTCGGTACCCAGGGCTACGTAGAGGTAACGATTGATTCGCGCCGCATCGAGAGGCTGGGCGGGCAGGTTTGTGGAAGAGTAGACCCCAAGTACCGAGGTGGGTTCCAGCACGGTCAGTCGGCGGGAATCCCCAAATAGGTACGCGAAACGGATGTCGGCGCTCATTTTGTATCCCCGCCGCTCCATACCTGAAGAAGAGTACAGCCACTGTAGGGAGTCAGGACCGGTGCGAAACAGGACCATTCCTTCCATATCAGACAGTACATACATGTGGGCGGGCGAACTTTCCATCGCCAACACCGATGGAATTTCCAGGACGTTCGAGTAATCCCTGGAGAGCGTGGGTTGTGCTGAGGCCATTTGGGTCGTCAATAGAACGATAATGCCTAGTAGCAGTGATAAAATCGTTGTTCTCATCTGTTGTTCTGTTTTATAACCAGTGATGCCGCTTGTACCAGTGAATGGTTCGTGCAATTCCTTCTCCCAGAGTATATTCCGGATGATATCCCAGTTCCCGTTCCGCTTTTTCGATGGAGCAGGTCCACTCCAGGACCATTTCGTTTGCTTTTTCCCGGTTGATAACGGGATAGACACCAAAAAATGATGCAGCCTTCTCTATGGCTCCGGCTACCTTTTTTACCACCGACGGTTTAATATATATGGGTATGACTTTTTTACCTAACACTTTGGTTGTTGTTTCCCGTATCTCATTCCAGGTGTGCAGTTTACGGCCGGATATAAAATAGGTGTACACCCCGGTCTCGTTCTGTTGGGCTGCCTTCAGCATCCCTTGAACAACATCCATGACATACACCATGGAGATACGGGGTGAATTCCCATCCCCGATGATGGGACATATCCGCTTATCTGCCATTTTAAAAAAGCTGTAAATCTGGTCTTCCCTTGGTCCGTAAACCGCGGAGGGCCGAAGAATGGTTATCGACTGATCCCCGGTGGCTATTTTGTGGATCAATTCCTCCATCTGTTTTTTGGATCGGCCATACATACTTACAGGACGCATCGGATCCTCCTCCGTTACAGGGCCCCCGTGATCGGGGCTGGGACCGGCCGCAGCGAGAGATGAAAGCACAACGATTTTTTTTACCCCCTGTTTCTGCGCCACGCGCAACAGGTGTTCGGTGGCCTCCACATTGGCTCGCTCATATTGCTGCCATTCGGGGGCTTTTACTAGCCCGGCCGCATGGAAAACAACATCTACACCCACAAGCGCATTTTTGAGTGCCGGAATGTCGTGCAGGTCTCCGGGAACTTTTGTGTAGTCATTTCCTTTCAACCATTTCTCGTTATTGCGAACAAGACAGCGGACTTCCGCATACGTTTCCTCTTCGATAAGGGTGTCAACCAAGTGGCTGCCGATAAAACCGGTACCCCCGGTTACAAAGGCTTTCATCAAAATTCGTATATTCCAGATTTCCGATTGCAGGTGTAAAGCGAGACAAAGATACGAATCAGACCAGTGCTTTTGAAAATTTATGAATGAATTACGCGTAGCAATTTTTACCGGCAACTATAACCACATTCGCGACGGTGTTTCGCTTACACTGAATCGCCTGGTAGATTTTCTTGAAAAAAGGGATGTTAAAGTGCTGGTTGTGGGACCCACGATCGAAGAACCGGCCATCAAACATAACGGTGAACTTCTTCCTGTTCCCTCGGTACCGATGCCGGGCCGTTCCGAATACCGGCTTACGGTTTCGTTTCCCGATTCCGTGAAAGAACGACTGGCGGTTTTTGATCCCAACCTGTTTCATATTGCTACGCCCGATCTGCTCGGATTCCGTGCACTTCGGTACGCCCAGAGCCACAATATCCAGGTCGTGGCATCATACCACACCCACTTCACGAGCTATCTTAAATATTATAACCTGGAGATGCTTGAAAAGCTGGCGTGGAAATACCTCGTCTGGTTTTACGGGCAGTGCCGGCATGTGTATGTCCCATCCCCCTCCATGGCTGATGAATTGAACAGGCAGGGAATCAGCGATGGGATCCGGATCTGGGCCCGAGGTGTGAACACGGATCATTTTCACCCGGGAAAGCGGGATATGGCATGGCGAAGGTCACTTGGAATTTCGGATGATGAGCTCGTGATTACCTTTGTGTCCCGGTTGGTCTGGGAAAAGGACCTGCAAACTTACGTAGACACGGTACAGAGGATAAAGAAATCCTCCGATCGCACAACTGCAATGGTTGTGGGAGACGGTCCCGCCAAAAAAGAGCTGCAGCAGATGTTGCCCAATGCCCACTTTACCGGTTTTATCACCGGGCGGCAGCTGCACAGGGCGTATGCCAGCAGTGATATATTCCTGTTCCCATCCGACACCGAAACATTCGGGAACGTTACACTCGAAGCGATGTCAAGCGGTCTGCCCTGTGTCGTTGCTGATGCCACCGGCAGCAAATCCCTGGTAGAGTCGGGAGTTAACGGATATCTCGCCCCGCCCAGAAATACCGAAGCGTTTACCGAAGCCACATTGAAAATTGTGAATGATGATGCGCTTCGTAAGACCATGGGGGAGACAGCACGTCAAAAGGCGCTGGCTTATTCCTGGGACAGTGTCAATGAGCAGCTCCTGGAAAATTACCATGATGCCCTGGCCGACACGTTGCCGCAACTTGAATTATAGCATTCAGTTTGTTGAATCTTCTATATGTTGCACATACACATCCTCCCAAGGGAACGATTATGAAAAATGTGGGAGGGATGCAGCGCGTTAGTCTGTCCCTGCTGCTGGAATTGGAAAAGATGCCGTCTGTTACGGTACATGAAGAAACCATCAATGTATCAGGCAAGGGCAGAATCGGGATCACCACCTTCGGGTTCCTGCTGAAAAACTTGGTTCGGCTTCCCCGGATGGTGCAAAAAACGGGCGCCGAGGCGGTTCTGTTTTCCTCCATGGTAACGGCCAGCCTGGCACCATTTGTAAAAAGCAGAATTTCGGTGCCCATGATAACAATTAATCACGGGCGCGACGTTACCCTGCCGAATCCGCTGTACCAGAAGTTTGTACCGCATATCTTTGCCGCTCTTGACGGTGTAATCTCTGTCTCCTCGGCCACATTGCGGGAATGCATCAAGCGGGGACTGGATCCCGACAAAGGCGTTGCCCTTGGCAACGGGTTCAACATGGATCGCCTCGGGCAGCTGCCCGATAAACAGATATCGAGAAAACAACTTCAGGAACAGTTTGGTATCGACCTGGAACACAACAAAATGCTGCTGTCGGTGGGGCGGCAGGTAAAGCGAAAGGGCCATGAATGGTTTATCCGGCATGTCTTCCCCCGGCTGGCCCCCGATTATGTTTTCGTAACGATCGGGGACGGACCGGAGGCGGAAAATATCGCGCAGGCGGTGCGGGAAACAGGGTTCGACAACCGGATATACCTGCTTGGAAGACAGCCCGACACGGTCCTGGAAACCTCATATGCGGCGGCCGATTTATTTGTGATGCCGAATATTCCCGTGGAAGGAGATATGGAGGGATTCGGTATTGTGCTGCTGGAGGCCAACATGGCTAAAACTCCTGCGGTTGCAGCCGACCTGGAGGGCATAAAAGATGTAATTGTCAACGGAAAGAACGGGTACCGGGTCTCTCCACTGGACGAAAAGGCATTTGCGGAACGGATTCAGCAGATTACCGGAAATGGCCTTGCTGATTTTTCTGATCGCGCCTACCTGTTTGTGCAACAAAATTTTAGCTGGAACATTGTAGCCCGAAAGTACATTGACTTTATTCGGCATGTGGTGGAGCAAAAATCCGCCGAATATAAGCAAAATTAACAATTTAATAATCATAATTTGATTGGTGCTTATAATGGAGGTATATTTGCCTAGATAAGCACTCATCTAAAGCCGAAATCTGGAAGGAATGGCTGAATCGAAAACCGATCTTAGAAAAAACGATATCTTTTCAAAAGCTTACGAGTTTACCAAAGCCGATGAAGTAAAGGCGGAAGGCCTGTACCCCTACTTTAAGCCCCTGCAGGCTACTGACGGAACCACGGTGAAGATTGAGGGAAGGGAAGTGATTATGGCCGGTTCCAATAATTACCTGGGATTGACGAACGACCCGCGGGTAATCAAGGCGGCTCAGGATGTTATAACCGATTACGGCACCGGTTGTACCGGATCCAGATATTTGAACGGCACGCTTGATCTGCACCTGGAACTGGAAGAGAAACTTGCCCACTTCATGCGCAAAGATGCCTGCGTGTTGTTCAGTACCGGGTACCAGACCAACGAGGGTTCGATACAGACGATTGCCGGACGTAAAGACATTATCTTTTCCGACAAAGACAACCATGCCTGCATTGTTACCGGCACTCTGGTATCCAATGCCAAGACGATGCGATACCAGCACAATGACATCGAGCAGCTGCGAATGTTGCTGGAGCGAGCCGATGAGGATGCCGGCAAGCTGATTGTGAGCGACGGGGTCTTCTCCATGTCGGGCACCATTGCCAAGGTCCCGGAACTGGTGGAGCTTAAAAATGAATTTGGAGCACGCCTCTACCTCGATGACGCCCACGCTATTGGCGTTATCGGTGAAGGCGGGCGAGGTTCCGCTTCCACCTACAACCTGATGGATGAAGTTGACCTGATCAGCGGTACGTTTTCGAAGTCGTTTGCCTCGCTGGGAGGGTTTATCGTGGGCGAAAAAGAGGTGATCGAATATATTCGCCACCATTCCCCGGCCCACATTTTCAGTGCCTCCATGCCGCCCGCCAACGTGGCCACCGTTCTCAAGGCGCTTGAAATTTTACAGGATGAGCACTGGAGGCTGGAACGTCTGCAGGAGATATCCGATTATATGCGGAGGGAGCTTCGCGAGATGGG
>JAWVZC010000191.1:0-8092 GCA_033722415.1 Balneolaceae bacterium
ACTACAGCCGGGCCCGCCACCTGCATCACGCCGCCCGAACCGTGGTCGAAGAGTATGGCGGTCAACTGCCGGATACGTGGGACGAAATTACCGAACTCAAGGGCGTGGGGCCATACACCGCCTCCGCCATCCTGAGTATTGCGTTTGATAAACCGCACGCAGTAATGGACGGAAACGTAATACGGGTGCTGACCCGCAATGAGGGTATCGAGGAGGATGTCCGCAGTACGGCTACTAAAAATCGCGTGCAGGAGCGGGCCACCGGGTTGATGGACCCGGAGCGGTCCGGCGACTTCAACCAGGCGCTGATGGAACTGGGGGCCACGGTCTGCACGCCCTCCAACCCGGCATGCGAAACCTGCCCGGTGAACGACCAGTGTGTGGCGTACCGAACCATGAAAACGGATAGTATCCCCTACAAATCGCCCGCCAAAAAGCGGCCACACCACCAGATCGGTGTGGGTATTATCACAAATGAGCGTGACGAGGTGCTTATCGCCCTCCGCCCGGAAGACGCCATGCTGGGCGGACTCTGGGAGTTTCCGGGGGGCAAGCAAAAAGAGGACGAGGATATCGAGGAGACTGTTGTGCGTGAGCTCAGGGAAGAGTTGGGCGTGGAGGTGGCCGTGAACAAACCGTTCATGAAACTGGACCATGCCTACTCCCATTTTACCATCACCCTGCACGCCTTTCTCTGCGAGCTGACCGAGGGTGCCCCGGAGCCGGAACCCAACAGCAGTCAGCAGGTCAAATGGATCGGGATCGAGGAGCTGGAGGAGTATCCCTTTCCGAAAGCCAACCGGAAGCTCACGGAAAAGCTGATGGAACACGGCAGGGGACAGCAACAGCTGGACCTGTGATCACCTCGTCCTGCCCCTTGCTGAGTTGCAAGCTCACATTACTTCCTTGTCCAGGTTGGAGTGGGCACCGCGTTTCCTCTGGCTGAACTCGAACTTCATCTCAAACTTTGCATCGGTATCGATCCTGTAATCGGCATCCAATTGTTGCAGGAGGGTATGAATGATGGTAAATCCCAGTGTTTCCGCCTCCTCCAGCTCCGGCATCTGCTCGAACCCCTTCCCGTTATCGCTGTAATGCACCTTGAAACGGCCGTTGCACTTTGAAATGGACACCTGGATATTACCATTGTCACCGTTGAATGCATATTTAAGGGAGTTGGTGATCAACTCGTTCAGCAGCATACCGAGGGGAATCGCTTCATTAACATTCATGACCGTGTCTTCCACATCGAACGTAAATTCAACATTTTCGATGTTATCAAAGGTATGCCTGATGACCCGGGTCAGTTCTTTAAGATAGTGTTGAATCCGGATCGAGGAAAAATCGGAACTGTTGTAGAGCAGTTCATGCACCTTGGCCATCGAATTGATACGGTTAATACTTCGCTGCAGTGGCAGGTTACTCCGGTCACGGCCATCCGACTCATTTATCTCCAGGTATAACAGACCCGATATGATCGCCAGGTTGTTCTTTACCCGGTGGTGCACCTCCTGCAGGAGTACGGCATTATTTCGCTGGGTTCGCACGCGGTCGGTGATATCGATTCCGTTGCCCAGTATGTACATGCGGCCGTTCATCTCAATTAGCTTGCCGTTAATATAGTAGTGGTACTCCTCTCCCCCGGCCACCATCACGGTTTCCGTTTCAGCGTATCCGGTCTCATAAACCTCCCGGATTTTAGCTTTGACCGCTTCCTGTTCCCGTTCTGCTATCAGCGACAAGGGATCGACCTCGTCCAGGTCTTCCGGTTCAAAGCCAAAAAAGTTGTACACGTTCTTGTTAACCCTGACCATGTTCATATCCTGGTCCATCATGTAAAACAGGCCGGGCAGGCTATCCAGGATATGGTCGGAAAACGCGATCTGGCTTCGCAGGTCGATTTCCAGTTGCTTTTCTTCGGTGACATCCTCCAGGGTGACCAGGATGGAATCGATCTCTCCCTCATCGTTAATCAGCGGCCCGGCACTCAGGCGTGCGGGGAAGCGGGTGCCGTCTTTTTTGATCCGCTGGATCTCCTCTCCTTTTACATTTTCCCCGGAAAGGATTCTGCCGAGTAGCTCCCGGTATTCCTCCATCTCGCCGGGTGGCACGTGCGGCAGAAATTGCCCCATTACCTCCTCCTTTGAAAATCCGATCACCCGCTCGGCGGCCCTGTTCCAAAGATCCATCACCCTGCCGTCTTTAGAGACGATATATATTGGGATCGGCGCCGTTTCCAGCAGGGAACGCAGGCGGTCGTCGGCCCGGCGCTGATCCGTGATATCCAGGATCACGGCGATATATACCTGTTTGCCGCGGTAGATATCTTTTTTCAGATGCACTTCAATCGGGTACAAACTGCCATCGGCCCGAAGGTGTTTCGTCTCAAACGTGAGAATTTCTTTTTCCTCCTGCTCCAGTTCCTGCAATATTTCCCGGAAACTTTTTAGGGTGTATTCCACCGTTACATCGAGTGGTGTTTTTCCGAGCAGCGCCTGTCGCGGGTATCCCAGGTCCTCAGCGGCCTTGCCGTTAACATATAAAAATTCCAGGGAATCGGTGTCGAAAATAAATATTTCGTTGACGCTGTTTTCAATAACCCGGTAGAGCTCTTCCCGTTCTCTCTTGGCCTCCTCCTGTTCCGTTACATCCAGCATCAGGGCATCCCAGGTGATACTCCCGTTTGAATCTTTTTGGGGCATACCGCGCCCGTGAATCCATTTCATCCTGCCGGACGGGGGGCGGATGCGCCATTTGTGATCCCATAGCGTCAGGTTTTCCGCCGATTTTTGCACCGATTGTTTAACTTTTTCCACATCTTCTGGAAAAATCTGCTCCCAAAGCAACCGGGGCGAGGCGAGCACCTGGTCGGGCTCAAGCTCATGAAGTTCTCGCACACCGTCACTGACATATACGATTTCATCGGTACCGTCCGGCTTCAGGCGGTACCGGTGCACCATTCCGTCAATATTGTTGGTAATGTTTTTAAGCTGTTGCTCCCGTTTCATCAGGTCAATTTCAGCACGCTTCCGGCCTGTGATATCCTGCACCACCCCGTGCAGTTTTACAACATTGCCCTTCTCGTCCGTTTTGGGTATGCCGATGGCACGAATATATTTGGGCACTCCATCTTTTGTCAGCAGCCGATAATCCTGGCTGTACCGCTTGTTGCCTGCAACCGCTTCGGTTACCGACCAGACAAACCGCTCCCGGTCTTCGGGATGGCATGCCAACTTAATCTCCTCGAAGCTGGGCGGACCTTTTTCGGGGTCCCGGTCATAGATCTCGTACACCACCGGCGACCAGGTTACCTTCCCGGTTCTAAAATCGTAGTCCCAGTCCCCGATCCGCCCGATTTGCTGAGATTCCTCCAGGCGCTCTTTCTGCTTTCGAAGCACCTGTTCCGCCTTTTTCCGTTCGGTGATATCCTGCTGTATTGAAAAAAAGCGTTTTATGGTTCCATTCTCATCTTTTATCGGGGTGACATCAATTTTAATGTAGTATTTCTCTCCAGATTTGGTATAGTTGAGTGCTTCCTCCCGGAAAGACCTGCCTTCATCTACTTTCCTCCGCATTCGGGCTTTGGTTTCGGGTTCGGTTTCCGGCCCCTGCAACAGCTCTCCGGGCTGCCTTCCCAAGGCTTCATCCAGGGTATATCCCGTTTTTTCAACAAATGCGTCATTAACCCATTCAATACGCTCTTCAGGGTCGGTGATAATAACTACATTTTCCGTTTTGCTGGCTACCATCGAGAGCATCTCCTGCTTCTCCTGCACCCGCTTCCGTTTGGTAATATCGGTAAGGGATCCCACCACTGCCACCGTTTTGCCTTCACTTACCACGGGAGCCTCGTTGACCTGTGCCCATACCGTCTGGCCATCCTCCCTTCTGAGCTGTATCTCGTATGGCGGCTGTGCTTTCCCGGTCTCAATCGCCCTGTTAGTGTGCTCGAGCGCTTTTTTGTTGAGCGGGTGATCGGTAAGGTAGTCGAGCCAGGAGTTCATCGCCTTGTCCGGGGTGGTCCCCAGGAATCGATGGGCCTGCGGACTGATGTAGGTGAATTCGTGGTCCGTGTCGTGACGGTAGAACAGGTTGGTGCTGTGCTCTATGATATCCCGCAGTTTCTGTTCGGTCTCTCGCAGGCGGTCTTCCGTACGTTTGCGTTCGTCAATATTCTGCGTGCTCCCGTAGATGCGCCTGCACTCGCCGTTTTCAAATTCCGACTCCGCGGTAATTCGGATCCAGCGCTTACGGCCGCTGCCTGTCACAAGCTGCAGCTCCAGGTTGAACAAATATTTTTCCCGCAGCGCTCTCTCCATGGCCTGCCGAAATGCAGCCCGATCGGCCTTTTCCGCGATAAACGCAGTGACATCGTCCAGGCTTGGTTCATATTCGGGATCCACTTCGAATATGCGCTTTACCTCACCGGACCAAAAAAGCTGCTGCCGGGCCGGATCATATTGCCAGTGCCCGATCTGGGCCAGCTCGTAGGCATCCCGCTGCAGCTTCGCTTTCTCATGCTCCAGGCGTTTCTGTTTCGTGATATCGGTCATAAGCCCGTGCAGGTACCGTGGTTCCCCGTCTTCGAACTCAACCGTAACCATATCTTTCAGCCATACGACATCTCCGTTCGCGCTGATCATGCGGTATTCGAACTCGTGGTCTTCCCCCTCCCGCGATTTTTGATGACAATAGGTGACGGCGCGCTCCCGGTCTTCCGGGTGAATATGATTTTGCCAGAACTCCGGATCGTCATACCACGCCTTCGGATCATAACCCAGAATGGTTTTTGACTGGTCACTTACGTAGGTAAAGGTGAGGGTGCCCGCATCCGCTTCCCACAATATTCCGGGTACGGATCTGGCGATACGCTCCAGTTGTCGGTCGGAATGATCTGTAGACGCCATGCATTAAACCAGGCAATGTGGAAATTCCGATTACGAGCCGTTATGAAATTTGCCAATTGCTTCACTCGCAGTCAGTTACAACGATGACAAATCAACGGTCGTGCTCCCCTAATCTATCTACAATGGCGGAATATTCCTACTTTTAAACTGGGCCGGAGTTACGTTAAATGCCGTTTCAGATCAGATATCCAGGAACAGCACCACAGCCAGTGCGCCGAAATCCCGCTTCTATCGCAGCAAGACCCGGCCAGAAGAACATAAAGCCAGCATCCTCTACAGTTTAATCCTCATTTCTTACAAGAATCAATTCCGGATTAGTGCGATACCCACGTTCAAAAGAAGGTACATTAATTTTATAATCAAATACCTGTCACAGAGTGTATAAAGCTGCGAAAAAGGTCCGTCTATTTCGTTGTCCCGGCAATAGGTTGTCAACATCCAGAAAACTTTCGGGACTATTTCCGGTAGTTTGGTCAGGACAACTTGCATACAAACAAACCAATTTTTTGATGAAAGAAGCGGGTCAGGATAACTTCAGTAATTTGTTATTTGGAACTACTCCGCACCACTCATCACTTATCAGTCCCGACGGCGGTCGACGTGTTGTTCAGACAATAAGTGCATCTCTGTGTTAGGTAACAAGAGTACCGGGACATTTTGTATGACCCTAACCTACTCAACAATTACCCATCCGTACATTTTGGCGCCCTCATGGGGAATGCAGAAATATTGATAGGTACCCGGAGTGTTGAAGGTGTGGCGGAATGTCTCCTTCGGATCCATCATGCCGGAATCGAACGGATCGGCCCCCTCAGGCAGCTGGGCGCTTCCCTGTATGGTGGACTGCGAGGGATCTCCGGTAACCGAGTGAGCCAGCAGGGAGCTGTTATTCCACTCCACGGTTTCCCCCGCGCTGATCCGGACGGTATCCGGCGTAAACTTCATGGTATTGGTCATACCCACCGTTGCAGCGGGTGCCGCCGGTACCTCGGCTTCGGTATTTCCGGTTGGTTCCGCCTTATGAAATGCAGCCAGCAACAGTGCGGCAAAGGTCGTTACAATCGCTATCGAAATAGTTCGGTTCTTCATCATCAGTAAATAATGGTATGAGAATCTGTATAGTGATAATTTTTTGACAGACCCCTTCCCGCGGGGCCACAGGTGGTGCTTGACAGAGGAGGGAACAGGAGAGAATCTGTCCCGCCATTTTTGGACGGGACAGGATTCCGGGTTAATCTATGCTATTGACGCTGCGCGTCGATCTCGAGATTTTCGAACATCACGTGCCAGAAGGGAAGCTGCATACCGTTCGGAAGGCTAAAACCGGTTTGTACGTTGCTGTGGACAAACTCCTGCTCTTTCGGTTCCGGTTTCATCGGAGGCACCATCAGATGAAAATGTTTGCGGGTGGGCGTCACTTCGTCATCGAACGCCAGTTCATAGCCCTCCTTGCGGACATACTCGGTCAGCATGCCGTGTACCAGCCGGGGTTTGTCAAGTACTTCCCCGTTTTTGCGCACTTCTCCCATGCCCCAGAACGCGAAATAGACATATTCGGTGGGCATCAGCGCGGTACCGATACGACTGGAACCGTGCATTACCGTATTGGTTACGACACCGCCGAAGGTCGGGTACTCCACCCCGTGGGCCGCCAGCATACCGCAGCAGCGCACTTCGTAGGTATTGCCCTGCTTGTCTTGCCAGCTGGCCATAAATTTCACGTTATCTTCTGTTTTAGCTGCGTCGGCGGCAGTGGCGTCCAGCGCCTCGATATTCAGCTTACCGTTGCCCATTACGATATTCTTATCTCCGAACGGTGAGGGTTTTTTCATCTCGGTGTACTTTCCGTCCCGGACTCCGCGGGCACCAGGTGGCAGCCCATTGATGCCCGGGGTTCCGGCCAGTGCCCTTGGTGCCTCGGGCGTACCAAAAACATGGGGATCAAGCTTGCGTTTGGAGGGCAGAATCACAAATACGCCCCCGCTCTCTTGCCGGATATTTACCTCCAGCGGTCCACCGAGCAGCTTCTGCGGCTGGGCATTCATATGGGCCTTGAGGTACCCCCTGTAGGGAGCCATCTCCTGGAGCATTTCCAGTTTTTCTGGTTTATCGGGGTCGTCCTGTGCCATTGTGACCGGCTGTGATAATCCGGTCACTCCGGTAATGACTACAAAGATTGCTATGTGTCGAATAACTCTGTTTTCCAATATCCTGTTGCTTATTGACATCATCCTATCCTCCGTATCATGATTATTCAATTACATTTTTGATTCTAAAAGGTTACAACCCGATATCCCTCTACCACAAGGTTTCGCAGGCTGGGATGCTGGTCGTACTCATCCAGCAGATCCACATCTGTTTCCCTGATCTCCCTGAACACCCCAAAAGCCTTTGAACAGTATTTACAGGCACCATGGATGCTGCCTTTGACCGCCTTGTACAGCGGGTTTGCATCGTGGTTTTCGTCATCCAGTTCGGGAATCCACTTGGTTCCCGCCCCATCGAATATGATCTTCACCTCGTCTCCGTGATCCTGCAGCTCCTTGGCGAACTCCATGGCGTTGACCACCCGACCGAGCGATTCATGGGTTTCTGTGTCTGTTAGCACGACGATTCCGATTTTAATCATACCTGAGTTCTGCTTTCTTACGATTATTGCTTGTGGTACCCTTTGACCACACCAGCAGAGGTGATCTTACGAACTGAGTGAAATGGGGAGATATACCAATGCTAAATAACGTCAGTTCGGTATAAAAACAGGCACTGATTGTTAGCCTGCATATCACGGATGACATCTCCACTCCCTCCCGAAACCCGCGGGATTCCGTTCGAGATGACGCCAACGGTTGGGTTAAAGGGCAGAACATTACCCAACGGCGTCATTTCGAGGGCAGGAATACGCTGTTTGTGTTCCGAAGTTGAGAACGCTCAGCCCCTTGTCGTTGCTTATATTCAACGCGTTTAGTGGTTGGTTCAGATGGCAACAAACCAGGGAATGCCCTCTGCGTCATCCCGGACCCCGATCCGGGATCTGGTGGTGGCAGTGAGCGTTGATTTGTTACGAGCTGAGCTCAACGGCAACGGCCTTGCGAGATCCTGAAACAAGTCCAGGATGATATACAGACTACTTTTTTAACCGTTAAACGCGTTATATTCAGTAAGCTTCGGTACGTCCTTATGTCGAA